>JAZDGZ010000646.1:0-6395 GCA_043806375.1 Pseudomonadota bacterium
GGTAATGCAGCACCCGCAGAACCAGCATTCTTCCGGGTACTTCAAAATAGGCAGTTTGCCTTTCTCTGGGTTCATTTCGAAAGCATCACACATGCAGACATCCACGCAACGTCCACAGCCGTCGCAGGTATTTTCGTCAAAGTATATGTGACTATATGGCATGCCGTTTCCCTCCCTATTATTCATATTGTGAAAGCGGCGAAGCCGCGTTTTATAAAATCCCGATGCAATCGGGATTTTATTATTTGTCAACTGGAAACTTGTGAAAGGTAAACTTCCCGTTATCCCCCTTCTGTATCCCTAAAAACACCAACCAGTTTTCATCATCACGCTCAGGGAAGTCCGCCCGTTGAAATCCAAAGGGAATAGGCCGGCTCTCCTTTCTTTCCATGGAAGCTCTAAGGACCAATTCTGCATTGTCCATAATGGATTTCACATCAAGGGCTCGTCCTAGTTCATGGGGATTCGCGGCTTTCAAACGGGCCGACTTCGCATATTCGAGTCGCTCCAAGCCCCTTTGAAGCATCCTTTCGTTGCGGATTCCTCCACAATAAAAATCCATAAGGTTCTGCACGTAAGTCTCCACCTCTTTCCAGTAATACCCCTCCTTGCGGCCGAGGATCTCGGCACACAGGTCACTCCGAGACTTGACAAGATCCTCCCCTGTGGGAAGGCGGGCTGTCTGCTTCTTGGCGCGTTGCGCCGCCATTTGGCCCGCATGCCAGCCCTGGGTGACGGCCCCGGGCCCTGCCTGCCAGGGCAGGCCCGCAACTTCATCCCCTGCGCCGAAGAGATTTCTTATGTCAGTCTCCAGGTCTTTATCAACCCACAGCCCTTTTGCAGCCGTTCCCGACATCTCTCTGGTCCAATAACCGGCGTATTCTTGGGCGTAGTCCCTCAGGTCCAAGCCTTCCTCGCCTTTGAAATATCTCAGAAATTGGGTCCCTCTTCCTTCATTGCTGATCGACCACTCAATATATTCTTTCTCATAATCCGTCGCTTCGCTGAAGTCTAAGTAAAAGGGGCCCTCTCCCTTTGCCAAGCGGGCCGTCATATCTCCCTTTTGGCCCATGGAGGCCTTGTGCTCTGAAAGCCATTCTTTTCTCTGAGCCTCGGTCCATTTCTCCTTTCCCAAATTCTCCCAGTCATAGAAATGGGTTCTTGGGATGATAACAGCCCCATTTCCGTCGATGATGCGTGCCGCCGGCTGGACCGTATTCCTCGGGTCACCGTAATTTGGATTGTAGTTCCCGCATGGAGCCGGACGAATCTCTCCCAGGAATTCACAATTGACGATCGGTAATCCGGCACGCATGGCCATCGATGTCCCGTCGCCGCTTAACGGCGACGGCATCCGCGTGTTAAAATCCAGTCCCGTCGGATTACGGCCGAGG
The DNA here is from genome assembly GCA_043806375.1 of Pseudomonadota bacterium. Taxonomy (GTDB): domain Bacteria; phylum Desulfobacterota; class DSM-4660; order Desulfatiglandales; family HGW-15; genus JAZDGZ01. Next base: position 1,395 of record JAZDGZ010000646.1, read on the forward strand.
CGGTTCGATCTGCCCGTGCAGAGCACCACGGCCTTGGCCCTAAAAAAATAGATTTCACCGGTCCGCACATGGACGCCCACCGCCCCGGATATCTGGTTGTCGGTCTTGATAAGGTCTGTGGTCTGGACACGGTTAATAATCTTTACGCCTCTTCTTTTGGCCTCCTTGGTGAGGGTCGGCTTTAACGGGGCCCCATCAAAATTAAATGAGGTTGGAACACTATGGAATTGGGGAACAATCCTGAATTTTCCCGGCGCCTTGCTATCCTCATATCTGAAGTGGATGCCGAAATTTTCCAGATTCAGAACGCGATCGTAAAGGGTCCCTGCCACCAGGTAAAAAAGATCCCTTCTGAAAAAACCATGGGCGATTCCCTGTTGGTGATCCTCAGCCATGTCATCAATTGTGTAACCCATCTTCTCATGTATAGGGGGGATATAACCCCACAGGTGATCGATACCGGCAGCCGCGCATCCACTTGCCACAGTGTTCGATTTGTCTACAAGGGTAACTCTTAGATTTTCTTCTTCAGCCGCCTTAATCGCCGCCATGCAACCCGCCAGGCCCCCGCCGATGACGAGGACATCGGTGTCTACCGAAATCACGTTTAGTTTCGACGACATTTTTTCCTCCTGACCATTTCATCTCATGAAAAATTCTTGGGCCGAAACCGACATCTCAAATTAATGTTTGATCTCTATTCTAGAGAATTCGACCTCTCCGCCACTCAAGCGCTGCCCGAGAAAAACAAAATAATCCTTATCGTTATTCTCAGGAAAATCGGCCCTGTAGAATCCAAAGGGTATTCTCCTGCTCTCCTTCCTCTCTATGCAGCCCCTCAAAACCAACTCCGCATTGTCCAGTATAGAGTTGACTTCCAGGCAACGTCCCATTTCATGGGGGGTCTCCGCTCTCAATGAGACATTGCTCCTGATATCCTTCAGGCGCTCCAGTCCTCTCAACAACGTCTTCTCGGTTCGGACATTTCCTGCATAATGGTCAACAATATTCTGCACGGCGATCTCGACTTCACGCCAGTGTAGCCCGTCTTTTGTGTCAAATAACTGATGACAGAATTCTCTTAATGTGTCTAACTTAGTTCCGTTTACATCAGAGAACGTCTTCTGATTCATCGCTTCTTTGGCGGCCATCTCCCCTGCATACCAACCCATGGTGAACGCCCCCGGAGCACACACCCACGGCAACCCGCCCACCTCGTCTCCAGCGGCAAATAAACCCTTGATGTCGGTTTCCAGGTTTTCATTCACGACCAATCCTGAAGAGGCTGTGCCGGCCATTTCCCGACTGTTGGGTAACCACTCCAACTTGTCTTTCCTAAAATCGAAGCCTTCTTGATTCTTCAAGTACTCCAAAAAGTAGGATCCCTTGCCTTCATGGCTAATGGACCACTCGATATATCTTATTTCCTCTTCGGTGCCTCCGGTCAAGTCCAAGTAAAAGGGGCCTTTGCCCTGGTGATGCATTGAGAAATAGTCCGGACGCTCAGACGGACGTGTTGCCAACATCTCTTGCAATGCTTTTGTAGTATCCACTCTATTTTTCCCGAGGTTGTCCCAATCATAAAAATGCGTTCTGGGCACAATGACCTTACCATCGCCATCCGCAATGGAACCGGCCGGCTGGGTGGTGTTTCTTGGTGCGCCCAAATTGAGTTCGAAATTTCCAATGGCGAAGGCGGATGGTGACAGGAATTCCATGTTGATAATGGGAAGTCCGGCGCGAAATGCCATGGACCGCCCATCTCCGGTTTCGTAAGCCGGCAACCTGGTATTACCCCAGACCCCCGTAAGGCTGCGGGTTAATCGGTTGACCCTGCCGGTGGAGGAGACAACGGTCTTGGCCTTAAAAGAGTATATCTTCCCATCGCGCGTTCCCACGCCCAGGGCGCCTGAGATATGGCCTTCCGGGGTGGTTAACAAATCAACCATGGTGACACGGTTAATAATCTTAACGCCCCTCTTCTTCGCTTCCTTGGTCAAATGAACCTTTACATCTCTTCCCTCAAAGTTGAACGTGGAAGGGACACTGTGAAATTGGGTGACGACCCTGAATTTGCCCGGTAACGGACTATCTTCGTACCTAAAATTGAGGCCGAAACTTTCGAGATCGAGCATTCGGTTGTAGCTTTCCCGGGCGATCATATGCAGCAACCCTTGATCAATGAAACCGTGTGCAATGCCTTTTGTATGGCTTTCAATGAGATCTTCGATGGCGTAACCCATTTTTTCATGGACAGGGGGGATATAGGCCCACATGTGATCAACACCAGTGCCCGCACATCCACTGGCCATGGTATTCGCCTTCTCGACAAGCGTGACGCCTACATCATATTCTCTCGCCTTGATTGCGGCCATACACCCTGCCAAGCCGCCCCCAATGATCAAAACATCTGTATCGATGGATACAACTTCAATATTATTTTCCATGTTTTCACCTCCATTTACAGCTGCTGTGCGAAGACCTACCGATTTCCTCTGAGAATGGACACCCTCATGGGGAGCGGCGGGACCACCTTGATGGCCCCTTTATCACGAAGGTGACACCTTAACCAGCAAGCCCCATCATAACAGCATTCCTCAGGATATCTTAAAATGGGGGGTTTGCCCTTTGTGGGACTTCTTTCAAGTATATCTGAGGGGCATATCTCGACGCACAAATTGCACCCATCGCAAACCTCATCATTAAATACGACCGGTCTAAACATCTATCTCTCCTTTCTTTCCGAGGTCACTGCTCGATTTAGTCCAAGAGGGCTTCCCCATTCCGACAAAAGGGAATTCCTGCGGTCTGGTCTTTCAAGCCTTCTGGCATTTCATGGCATTCGACCTTTATGGGCCGGCCACATCGGCGGACCTGCGCTTCAAGGATTGTGAAAAAACCACCACAGCCACGAGGCACAGTCCGACCACCAATAGGAGGTTGCTTTGCCTAAACATGGATACGAGCATGAATCCCGCAGAGGCGACCGCCATCCACCTCTCCAGCGCTGAGCAGGCCGTAAACAGATACCCCACAAAACCTAACTGAAAAGCGACCATAATCAACATGGCGACTATGACGCCGATGACCCCTCCCCACCCAAACGAACCGGGCGACAGCAGCATCATGGGGGTAAAGACAAACATCCAGGGCACCAGGAAGCCGCCGATACCCACCTTGGTCCCTTCGATCGCGGTAAGCGTGTAGTTGGCCTTGGCCAGTTTGCTGGCAATAATGGCGCCTATGGCTACCGGTGGTGTAATGAATCCAAAAGCGGAGGAATATAAGATGAAGAAGTGTGCCGTGTCCATGCTCAGGCCCATTTTCATCAGCATGTCAACGGCAAATAGGGAGACCATCAAGTAGGCGACAAGACCAACCCCGACAAGCCCCATGACAACGCCGATGCCCCACACGATGAGCAGGGCGACAAGGAGTGAACCGCCGCTCCAGTGCTCTATCCCTGCGGACAGCTTGAGGGTCGTTCCACTCATCGTAAACATATCAAAGATCAGGCCGGTCAAGGCAACCGTGCAGGCAATGCCGGCCCCGTTTCGGCACCCCATGGCTATGGCTTGGATGTATTGCCTTACACTGGGACGTGTTTTCTTGCGGATAAAGGTCATCACCATAACGCTGATAATAGCCCAAAAGGCGGTGTAAAGGATGCTTTTTCCCATCAAAAGCAGGACCACAATGAGGAGAAGGGGAACCAGAAAGGTAGGCGCCGATATGAGTAATTCCCTGATATCCGGACTTTCACCGACGACCTTCAACTTCAGCTTGGCCGCTCGAAGGTAAACATAGCTGGCCGCACCGATATAATAAATGAGTGCCGGAATAATCGCCATGGCGATGATACGGATATAGGGGATTCCGGTCAGTCCCGACATGAGGAAGGCCGTGGCGCCCATCACCGGCGGCGTGACCACACCTGCAGACGAGGCGGCCGACTCAATGGCGGCTGCTTGATGCGGGGCATAACCCGCCCGCTTCATGAGTGGTATGGTAAATGATCCCGTAAGGGCGATATTGGCGCCAACACTCCCTGTGAGCGATCCCACCGCCGAGCTTGCGACGACCGACATCAGTCCCGGCCCGCCTCGAATGCGACTGCCCACCAAATGGCCCAATTGCATAAAAAAATTGACCGCTCCGGTCCCCTGCAATAAACCGGCGAAAACGACAAACGGATATATGGAGGTCAACGAAATTGGCAACAAGGTCGACCAGAGGCCCGCATCCAGGGACAGGGTCATGAAGCCGATGAGGTATTCGGGCGGCATAAGGGTGGTGTGAAACGGTTCGGGCAGGAAGCTGCCGACAATGGGATAGAAGGCAAAAATAACCGTCACCAGGGGTAGGACAATGCCGAAGGCCTCCCTCGCCGCTTCCAGAACGAGGAGGAGGAAGATGACGCCCATGACCTGCTCATAGACGGGGTTGTTGAACTTGCGCTGCATCAAATCGTACTCATTGGTAAGATAATAGGTAATGATAATCACGGACAACAGCAACAACACTACGGACCTTATTCGGGTAAATCTGGTTTTGGCATCCTGCAAGGAAAAAAAATAGACAACGATTACGGCCGAGCCGAGGTGAATCATCAGGTGTTTGACGCTTCCCACCAGTAAGACCTGACTGCTCACCATATGGTAGGCGACCATTAACAACGCTGCGATCGAAGCAACAGTTATTGCCGGTTTTGTCATGCTGTTCCCCTTAAAAGGACGCTCCAGGCAGGATTCTTCTCCCGGAGCGCCCGTGGTTTTTGTCTTTGTCTGGGTGAACCCCTTCTCTATTCCTGAAGATCATCGAGCCGACGATAACTATTGTCTGATGATGGCTTCAGCCCCGGGAACCCCTTCCAGGAGCTGATTGTTCCTGATGCCGCGCTGCTGCATGAATTTCCACATCGCCGGGTGAAACTCTTCGCCCGGGCGGTTTATTGCGCACATGGTGTCCTTACTCATTATTTGGCCGACTTTGACATACTTG
>JAZDGZ010000647.1:0-7170 GCA_043806375.1 Pseudomonadota bacterium
TGATTTCGATCCAGCGTGAACAAAGGGGCTGGCAAAAGGGGCTCATAGCGGTCAAACCCAATTGCAGCATCCAGAGCTATGTGACGCCTCTTTTCGCTTTGCAGCAGGCCGGCTACCCGGTCGAGTCCCTTTTAGTTTCCACCCTACAGGCAGTCTCAGGGGCGGGTTTTCCCGGCCCGGCTTCCCTTCAGATGATCGATAACGTCATCCCCTTCATCAAGGGTGAGGAGGAGAAATCTGAAGAGGAAATCATTCAACATGGCCAAGAGCGCCCCCGCTCCCACCATGGAACTGATGCTCCAGGGCCTTGACCTCTTTCATCCTCTGGTGATCCCGGAAAGTCCTGTAGATAAGGTCTCCTGGATCCGCCTCCTTTTTCGCCAGCTCGTGCTCAAGCACGGATAGGGCTTCCACAGACTTGTCGCATACCGGGTAGCCCCTGTCATCTATAAGTATCGTTGAATTAAAGGAGACCCGGGAGATATTGTTGATGTCCACCAGTTTGATATGCCCCGAGGGGGTGAGAATAAGATTCCCGGCCCCTGCCAGGTCAGGGACATGGTTGGCCTCAAGGATCATCTTCTTGAGTCTTTCTATGAAGTCCCCGGCTTTTTTTCGAACCCCCTGAACCCACTCTTCTGCGATCGACTGAGGGGCACCGGGCTCCAAAGCGGTCATGCGTTCAAAGAGCATGATGAGATGAATGTCATCCCCAGACCGCCACGGGTCCAGGACCTCTCCCTCCACATACTCCTGCAAGCCGCAGAGGAGGGGCTCCCGCTTGCCGTGTGCCAAGAGGTCAACAAGAAATTCCTCGGACCTTGCAACATGGGCGGCCGCCAGATAGCCCCCTATGATTTTGACGGTCTTCAGTTCCTCCTCCGCCTGTTTTAGGCTTTTAAACTTTGTCCTGAAAATTCTTAGCATCTTCACTGGCCTGGCCCTGGGAAACCATCTCACACCATCTGTGACACAGCCCTCTCTTTCCTTTTTCACGTCTGAGGGATACAGAACCTCCAGGATATGGGAGCGGAGCCCGGCCCGATAGTGCCTTCTGAAGATATAGCCGCCTCTATTGTTGATGAAGTTAAGTCCTAGAATGTCTTGATGGTTGAGTTCCGGCTTGTCTCTAAGGTCCTTAGCCTCACTTAAACCCTCCATTTCTGAAGGGAGAGGGACGCGGCTATGGGGAACTTCAATCGAAAGATTGGAATTGGTCATGCGGAGGCTCGCTGGCAGGTTAGGATGTTTTTCGAGCCATGTGGGCCAAAGCCTTATCTATCCTGGTCAGGACTTCTTTCTTTCCCAGAACCTCCATCACCTCAAATAGGCCGGGGCTCACGCTCGTTCCGGTGAGGGCCACCCTCAGGGGCTGGGCGATCTTGCCCAACTTGATCTGCTCCTTCTCCATGAAGGCAAGAAAAATCTCTTCGAGCGTCTTCTGGGTAAAATCGGAGAGGCTTTCAATCCGGTCCCTGATGCCGCTCATGAGGTTGAGGGCATCCGGTTTAAGAAACTTGCCGGCCGCCTTCTCATCGTAGGCGATCTCTTTCTGGAAGTAGAAGCGGGAGGCTTCGGCCATCTCAACGAGGGTCTTGCTCCGCACTTTAAGGGTCTCTACGGCGCCCGCCACTTGCCTGCCGTCGAGGCACCTGAAGCCCAGATTCCCGAGAAAAGGCGTCAGTGCCTCGGCCAGGTAAGGGGTTTCCGCCTCCCGGATGTACTGGGCATTGAGATCCAGGAGCTTTTCCGCATTGAAGATGCCGGCCGATTTGCCCACATTTTCGAGAGAGAAATTTTGAATGAGTTCGTCCACGGTGAATTTCTCCTGGTCCCCGTAAGACCAGCCCAGCCTGGCGAGGGCATTAAGAAGGGCATGGGGGAGGTACCCCAGGTCCCTGTAAGCGAGGACGGAGGTGGCGCCGTGGCGTTTGCTCAGGCGGGTCCTGTCCGATCCGAGAATCATAGGCACGTGGGCATAATAGGGCAGTGATTCCCCGAGGCCCTGGTAGATCATGATCTGCCGCGGCGTGTTGTTCACATGGTCATCCCCCCGGATGATGTGGGTCATCCCCATGGTAATGTCGTCCACTACAACGGCCATATGGTAGGTGGGGCTCTCATCCGAGCGCCAGAGCACAAGATCGTCCAGTTCCTCGTTGTCAAAGGAGATGGAGCCTTTGACCAGGTCCTGGAACGTGGTCTTGCCGGTTTGAGGGGCCTTGAGCCGGACCACGGAGTTGGGTCCCGGTCCGAGTCCAAGGTGCCGGCACTTGCCGTCGTACTTGGGTTTTAGGCCTTTGTCCATCGCCTCCTGTCGCCGCCTTTCCAGTTCCTCCGGCGTGCAGTGGCAGTAATAGGCGTTTTCCGAAGATAAGAGCCTTTCAATGAACTCCCGGTAGATGGGGTAGCGCTGGGACTGGAAAAAGGGCCCTTCGTCCCAATCGAGCCGCAGCCACTTCAAGGAATCCAGGATCGCGTTGGTTGCCTCTTCGGTTGATCGCTCTTTGTCCGTGTCCTCGATCCTGAGGATGAATTTTCCGCCCTTTTGTCTGGCAAAGAGCCAGTTGAAGAGGGCGGTCCTTGCCCCGCCGATATGAAGATACCCGGTTGGGCTTGGGGGGAACCGGGTAACAACTTTATCTGTGGTCATGAATGAATACAGCCTCCGAAGATAGCACTTTGGTGAGCCGGACTCTAACACAGGGGAGATTGGATCACAAGATTGAAGTCTTTTGCTTGGACTGGGACAGGTTTGCAAGGCAGGCCATCGAAAAGGATGCGAAGGCCCAAACATGAATTTCAAAAAAAAAGGCAGAGCCATCAGTGGCTCTGCCCCAAAAGGAGGGTTAGATAGATGTTAGCTTTCTCAACGGGGAATATGTTTTTTTGAGGTTAAGTTTTTCGTTAACGACCCGACACGCCCGCGCTTTAGTTCTTCCCGAGATGCCGTTTTTTCTTGCCGGCGTTAATCCCTTTATTTAAGTTGGATAGATCCCCAGCCAAAAAGATGCACGGTCATCCGAGAAGTTCTATCGTTAAGGGCAAAGCCCTCTTTTTTCTTGTGAGTTCTGGATAAGGAGGCGTGCTCCTCTCTTATTCCGTTGACGACGTTGAGATTCGATGAAACTTAACCGTGGTACTCGTGAGAATCTGAAACGATCAAATTACGCATTATCATATATCTTTTATTATATTTGTCAAGCTTTTTTGTGTATATTACATATAAATTATATCATTTTATAGATATAGTGCATAAAAATCGTCTGTGACACCACATAATGTATTTCTCTGGTAAAGGTCAATGAGGTGAGATCCAGGAAAAGTCCGGCAATGGAGAGGTGAAGAGCAGGAACATGAAAGCCCCTGCCTCAATGCCTTTGCTGAAGTCCGTCAGAACGGTGGTAACCCTTGCACCAAGCTCCTTGTCGATGAAAAAAGATTTCGCTTGACACAATGGGATATTGGATATTTATTCTAATCGAAGAATATGCTGCGGCAGTGTGGAGTCCCGTATTTCAGACCAAGAAAGGAGACCGAGGGGTAGAGATGGCCGTCATTACAATATCCAGACAGTTTGGCGCAGGAGGAACAACTTTAGGGGAAAGGTTAGCCAAGAGACTTGGATATCGATACATCAATGACGAAATGGTCAAAGATGTGGCAAAGAATGTGGGGGTCTCTTCTGGCCAGGTCCGGTCCTTCGAGAAAAGGGGAACATCCAAGCTCATGAAGCTCGTTGACTGGGTCGTGAGCCCGGATTTTATAGAGCGACACACATCAAAGCGCGATCAACTGACGGAAGAGCGTTACGTCGAAGAGATCAAGGATGTCATCCAAAAACTCTGTGAAAAGGGGAATGCGGTCATTATCGGTAGAGGCGGCAATTATACCCTGCGGGGTTATCCGAATACCATCCATGTCCTTCTTGTGGGAGACATGGAACACCGTATCAAATTTCTCTCAGAGAAGTATAACATGACGAGAAGTCAGGCTGAAAGAGCAGTGAAAAGGGCCGACATGATCAGGCAGCGCTTTTTGGATTGCTTTTCGAATCAGGCGTCCCACGATGATCCTCTCTTATACACCATAACCCTCAATATGAATTTCGTAAGCATGGACAAGGCCGAGGAATTGATCGCAGGGCTGGTTTCTAATTAGAGAAGACCCCTTGCGGTACCCGGAGGCCCTCGTAGGGCATCATGCCACAGGCAGTTTTGTCCTCCCTCTCCCAGGAACCGTCAAAAAGAATTCGTGATGATTTCATCCCGCGGCGGGAAGGAAGTTTACTCGACTGTGCGCCTCATTTGGAGGCCCGGGGAACTTCACTATGGAGACGGTGGGCCATTTTTGTTGTTAATGCGAGGGATGCGCTGACGTTGTGGATCATACTTTTCAGAATGCCGGGCAGTTGATCGTGTTCTTCACGGAGGCCGGCGACATCCAGATTGTTGAGCTCTATGTCCTTGGATGCCATAATCGCCGCCTGGTGGGGCTCCTGACCGGTGTTCAGGAATGGTATGTTCCCAAAGAAATCGTCTTTGTTGAGCGTCAATAGGTACAAGGGGCCCTTGGACGATTGGCCTATGACATGGGCTTCTCCTCCGACAATGGTAAACGCTTCTTCCTTGGCGGAGCCTTTATTGAGGATCACCTCCGTGCCTTTGGTCAATTCGGTAGGCTCCTCCTCTTTCTGGGCCAATTGTACGGCCCTCCCGGTGGTTTTTCTAAGCCTGCCATCCATACCGATGAGGAGGCCTCTCAGTTCGGGCGACAGAAGCCTGAACTCCGCCGAAAGCAGTTGTGTATCCAACAGTCCCAGGCGGACGTCGCCCACGGCTGTCACCGTAGCACTCCTGGCGTATTCTTGAAAAAGAAAGGATGCAAAAGTCCCTATGAAACACCCTTCTCCAAGCTGGGCGACGGTGAGGGGGCCCATGGGTGTCTCTCTGACTACCCTCACCATGCCTTCCAAGATGACCCAGATCCACTTACCGTGACTACCCTCTTTGACGATCTTCTTCCCATCTGCGAAATCTTCTTCCTCCACCACGTAAATGAGGTCGACAGCCGGCCCCTTGAGAGTTGGGAAGGCATCCTTCTTGCCAGGACCAATTTCGGCTTCCTCGGCGGCGGCTATTTCCTCAAAGGAGAGGGCTCCCACTTTCTTGATAATGCCATCGTCCAGCATTCTCAGAGCATCGAGGGCAATCTCCATTCGAGTCTTCTTGATCGCGTGCTCGATCTGCACGTTTTCTTGAACAAATTCGAATTTTCCTTCCGTCCAACCGAAGAGGGGGTAAACCGCATCGAGCCCCCGCAAGGTCCCATTGACGGCGTTTACAGGATCACCGTTAACGAAATATACGAGGCCAGGGTTGGGTGCATACTGACTGGTGATGCGCAGGACGCCCGTGCTATTATTGCCACCGAGGATCTGAAACAGTTCCGCTAAATTGTTAAAGCTCAGGTCTCCCGAGAATACAACTTTGCCGGTCATAATGAATCCCTATCCTGTCCACTTGAGTTCTTTCTGAAGGTGCCGCAGTGTCAGCAGCAAGGCCTCTTTCAGGGTGGCCCCCACGCCACTTCCCTTCAGTGCGCTCGCCTCATGATAGCTAACCTTTAGCTTACTGTTTAGGTCTTTTTGCATGAGATCAATAGGCATGACGGGCAATCCTTCCTTGGCAAGATCCCGTTTGTTGTACTGTATGACCAGAGGGATGTTGAATATGCTCTTGTTCTCTTCCGCCAGGTTTTCAGCCAGATCCTTCAGAGACAGAAGATTTGCCTGTCTTCGTATCTCAAGGGAATCGGCGACGAAAACCACGGCGTCCACGCCCTTGAGGACCATTTTTCTGGTAGACTTGTATCTCGCCTGCCCGGGTACGGTGTAGAGCTGTACCTTGACATCGCAACCTCTGATTTTTCCCAGGCCCATGGGAAGAAAATCGAAGAAAAGGGTCCGATCTCCTTGAGTGTTTATGGAGACCATCTCCGCAGCGGCATGTTTGTTAAATGCCTTGAAAATGTATTCGAGGTTCGTGGTCTTCCCGCAACGTCCAGGACCGTAGTAGACGAGCTTACATTCAATGACCCTATCTTTTACATTGAAAGTTGCCATAAGACTTTATATACAAGCTCCACAAGGGCTGTAAGGATAAACCTGAAGGGAATCCCGGGATTTAAGTCTAAGTCCTTTCCCTGATAGCCACCGCTTTCATGTCTGCTCAGCCTCGATGGTGATGTCCACCATGTAATCCCCCTTTCTTGGCCCTTGCTTTATGGCCGCCTTTCCAGAGACAACGCCGTTGCTCCTGAAGACTGTGATTGGGGAATAGCACTGCATGGCGGGAAGCCGGGTTCCCGGGGCAAGAACCGCGGCCAAGTCCCTCTGGTTCATCGAAATGACAATGCTCACGGTGTTGGCCGACTGGAAATCCACGTCGAAGTCCACTGACTGGCCTTTCAGTGGTCCAACCTCAAAACGAACGGTGATGCCCGATATGTCAAGGAGGAGCGGATCTTCTTTCTTCTTTGGCTTCAAGGGGCCCGCTGACGCCCCCTTCAGCTCTGGTAATGCCGTTTCCAGTCCCTCTTTTCGTAGGGCTTCCTGGAGAAACCCTCTCACGGATCTGAGCTCGTCATTGGATATGATGTTGGCGGAGACCCATTTTCTGAATTGGACAACGGCCCCGTCAGGGGTCTTGAGGGCCATGTAACATCGGATGATGTTCTTGGCCGTTATGCCGGGCAAAACTCCTTGCTCCAGAAGACTATTGAACTCCACTAGGGCGCGTTCATACTGGCCAAACTTGGCCAGCGCCACGGCCCCCTCGATGGCGGCAGCCTCTTTTGTCTTGGAGAAGCTGAACAGCTTCTTGATAAGGTCTTGCACATTTTGATCAAGTTCCGGTGTTTCCGGCGAATCGTCAAACTCCACTAAAGCTTTCTGAACTGCCTGGACTTTGCTATTCACAGCCTCGATCAGTTTCTGATTTCTTGAAAACTGTTGGCTTTTCGCGATGAATCCGAGAAGTTCGAGGTATTTCTCCTTGGACTCCTTCAGGAGACCCTGGGTGCGATAGATCTCTGCTTCCTTTAATGAACGTTTTATGTGTTCCAGCTCAGACACGGAAACCCTCAATCAAAAAACTTTCTGGTTGGTGC
>JAZDGZ010000648.1:0-3357 GCA_043806375.1 Pseudomonadota bacterium
TTTTGCCTGGAGAGTCTGATGCTTCTGAAAATAAGGTGGAGAAATCTGCCTTTCCCCCCGTGGAGGGGGGCAGGAGCGATAATGTGCGATTTGATCCTTTGGATTTGTTGGTGGCTGTTGATGAGCAGCGTGCGGGTTTGAATCGCTTGTCAATTATCGTTTTTATGTTGATTATACTGCTGGGTGTTGTCTCGGCTTTGATGTTGTGGAATTACTGGAAATAGAATATGAGGTGATGAGCTGATGGAGGTTTTCGGGGTTGTGTTGGAGAAGGTTAAGGATGAGGGTTTTGGTTATTATGTGAGTCCGTATGTGGAGTTGAAGCATGGGCCTGATGGAGTTCGGGATGGGCGTTTTCATATCTGCCGATTCTACCCTTTAGGACGGACTAAGAAGGAGAGTGGCGTGGTTAAGAGTTTTGAGGAGGTTGCTGTGATTGGTAATGCTGGTGATTGGCAGCTGGGCTTTCTTTATTTTGCGTTGACGGTAAAGCAAGCTGCTGATGGGCGGTATGTTAAGGCTGCCAAGGGGGAGAGTGGCGTGTTGGGTTTGGGTAGGGCTAGGATGAGGAATGTCAAAGCAGAGCCTGCAGCTGCTGCTGGTTTAACTCAGGGGGTGGGTCAGGTTGGAAAAGTTGCGTAAACAACCAACTTGGCCTAGGTGTAGCATTCCCGGCTGTAAAGCTGCAGCCATGTTGATGATGGCCACAGATTGGAATTTTTCGCTGGGAAAATTTTCTTTGCGGATGGCCTCGCTCGTCTCGTCATTAAGATCTTTCTTGTCAGGGTTGGGATCGATTTTATCTGATCGGCCGGTTTTCCATTTATTCGCGTCTTGTCTATATGTTAAGGGTCCAAGCCAACGATGCTTCAGCCCGCCCGCCGGGTGATCTTTACGCTGGATTCAACGTATGAAAATCCTTGGAAGAGCCCCATAAGCCTCGCCCCTCTTTTGAGCGATGTTTTTGTAAGGAACTGATTGCACCTTCCAGGAAGACTGCTCCGCGGGCGGCTCCTGCAGCCTCTTGATCAAGGCCTCTGGCAGAGCCCTTCAAAGATTGATGTTGAGATTTCAACCCTCCTGTAATATCGTCACTTTTCAATAGGCTATGGCCCGAATCGGGTGCTTCATCAGGCCGGGTTATCCGGTGCTTGCGTTCAAGGGCCTTGAGCCTGTCGAAAGGCCGTGAGTGAGCAATGCATGTGAAGGGATCTTATTGTGTTCTCAGAGAAGAGCGCTTTTGGGACGGCCCCAGCACTGCCAGTGGGAAAAGTTTGGGCAACAGCCTGTCGATTGAGTAAGACAGAATGAGGGTATTTGGGAACCGGGCGAACAAGTGGACAAATCCCTTGTTCAAATGGAAAATGGAGGTTTTCCATGGCTACCAAGCCAACCTATGAGGAGTTGGAGGAGAGGATCAAGGAGCTGGAGGCGGAAGCCGCCATGCGAAAAAAGGCGGAGGAGGCACTTCGAGAAAGTGAAAAACAGCTTTCCGAAATCATTCAGGCCAGCCCGATTCCCACCTTTGTGATTGACAACTCCCATACCATTAGGCATTGCAACAAGGCCTATGAAAACCTTTCGGGGGTTCCTGCCCATGAAATCATTGGAACCCACAAAGAATGGCTGGACGCCGATTCCCATGAGAGTCCCCTGATGGCCGACTTCATAGTGGATAGGGCTCCTGAAGAGGAGATGGTGTGGTATTATGGCGGTAAGTGTCGAAAATCCTCCATAAAGGAGGGGGCCTACGAGGCCGAGGCCTTTTTCCCCAAGCTTGGACACAAGGGAAAATGGCTGTTCTTGACAGCAGCACCTCTGACAGACGCCGAAGGGAGGAACATAGGAGCGATCGAAACCCTCCAGGATATCACCGATCGCCGGGTGACCGAGGAGGCCCTGCGAGAGAGTGAAAAGAGGCTTTCCCAGATCGTTCAAGGGAGCGTGATCCCCACCTTTGTCCTCGACAACAATCACGTGTTGACGCATTGCAACAGGGCCTTTGAAACCCTGACCGGGATTTCAGCCCATAAGATCATCGGAACGCGCGCCCAGTGGATGACCTTTTACGCCACAGAAAGACCTGTTATGGCCGATTTTGTATTAGATGGGGCATCCGAGAAGGAGTTGACCCGCTATTACGGCGACGCATATCGGAAATCGGCGATCATCGAGGAGGCCTACGAAGCCGAGGCATTTTTCCCGGATCTGGGCGAAGGGGGTAAATGGCTCTTTTTCACCGCAGCCCCGTTGAAAGATGACGACGGTAACATCACCGGCGCCATAGAAACCCTTCAGGATGTTACCGAGAGGAAACGGTCGGAGGAGGCCCTTCGAAAATCGGAAAGGCGCTACAGAACCCTTCTCGATTTTGCCCCTTACGCCATCGTCGTCTTTACCCTGGACGGCCGGGTCTCATACCTGAACCCTGCCTTCACGGAGATCTTCGGATGGACCCTGGGGGAACTGGAAGGGAAAAAGATCGATTATGTTCCCCCCGGCCTCGAACAGGAGACGGCCAATAAGATCAAACAGCTTTTTAAGGAGAAGGTTATCCTGAGGGAGGAGACCAAGCGTCTGACCAAGGAGAGACGGCTCCTGGACGTGATCTTGAAGGCCGCCGTCTTTTCTATCGCAGACGATGAGCCGGCAGGAGAACTCGTCATCCTTCGAGACGTGACGGAGGAAAAACGGATCGCCCGCAACAACGAGGCCATGCTTCGCATCAGCACGGCGCTGCCGAGATACCCGGATCTGGAGGAACTTGTTTACTACATCAACAGCGAGGTCAAGAGCCTCCTCTCCGCAGAGGGCGCCATCGTCGTCCTGTTGGATGAGATCAAAGAGGAACTCTTTATCCTTGGAGCCGCCTACGACGACATGGATACCCAGAAGAGGATCATGGAGATCCGGTTCTCGTTAGATCAGCTGGTGGCCGGCCAGGTCATCAGGACCGGAAAGCCGATGATCGTATCCGACACCTTGATGAATCCTGAATTTCATGAAGAGAGGGATAGGCTCCTCGGATACAGGACAAGGAATCTGGTCCTGGTCCCCCTGAAGAGCAGCGATAGGATTATAGGCACCCTGTGCGCCATCAACAAGAAGGTGGGGACCTTTGACCATACCGATATTGAACTCCTGGAGATGGTGGCGGGAACCGTCGTCCTTTCCATCGAAAACGCCAGGTTTTCCGAGGAGGTCAAAAAGGCCTATCGGGAAGTTACCAGTTTAAACAGGGCCAAGGACAAGGTGATCAATCATCTCTCCCACGAATTGAGGACCCCGGTTGCAATCCTCTCAGGCTCTTTAAACGTCCTGACAAAAAGACTCACGGCCCTTCCGGAAGAGACCTGG
>JAZDGZ010000649.1:0-7988 GCA_043806375.1 Pseudomonadota bacterium
CTGTTACGATGCTGCTGGGGTGGATCAGCTTTGCCTGGGTTACGCCTTCTTCCACGGCCCTTGAGCAAAAGGTCTGTAAATCACTGTCATTCATTATCGAGCCCCCGGGGCACTATCTCCAACAAACGATGTTCTCCTTCCAGACACGGCCATGAAGCGACCGGCTCTCCAAATCCAAAGATCATGAAAAGGATAAGACCGGCGCTGCCCGCACATGATAATCGGAAAGGGCCTGACTGTCCAGCAGACTGCTCAAAAAGATCTGATCTACAGGGTGTCCTTGACTCTTGGAAGGAGGTCAGGTGCAAAGATGAAAGGCGGGGCCCCCGGAAAGGCCTTTCCGGGGGCCCCGTCAGAAGAAGCCCTATTTCCCATCCCCTATGCCGGCCAGCCGTCTGGCTGCCCGCTTCTTGCTCTCAATGTCCGATTCGCGAAAGATGGTGACTCGATGCGCTTCGGGTGAGCCCCCCCCATGGATATCGGAAATGGTATCCGCGCTCTCCATCGCCATCTTTTCAACCAGCCTGAACATCTTGATCCTGTCTTCCACGGCAACCCCGTCAACGCCCTTCATATACTTCTTCAGCAAGGGGCCGATTTCCGGGTGGGCCAGATCGCGATCGGAGGGAAGGTCGGCGACAAAGCCCCCGCAGGTATCCACCATGAGCCGGATGGTCTCGCTCAGTTCCTTTCCTTCATGGATCTTCGATGCATTGGCGAGGACCGTATCAATGAAATAGGTCCCTGACGGCTCCTTTTTGCCCTCGTACGATGCCGCCAGACAGCATCCGTAAAGCGTCTCGGCCCTGTGGATCATGTCAATCACCTTTTGCTTGAGGTGGCCTGCCTTGGAGGTGCCATTGTAATCCATCAAGGTCAGTGAGGCTCCGACCATGCAGTCTATCTTGCCGGACTTGCAGCCACCATGGCTTTGACGGTGAAAGGCCGAAAACCGTCCCACCATCTCGGAGGCAAACTCCACCTCCCCACACATGAATACCCTATCCGAGGGCACGAAAACGTCGTTGAAGATAAGGGTCGGGCAGTACTTGGAATATCTGATGTTTCCGACATCGCAGCCGTCCAGTTCGCGGGTATCCAGGCTGGAACGGCCGACCACGTGAATCAACCCAGGCGTGTCGGCGGGAATCGCAAAGGCCACCGCATAGTCCTCATCCCCCTTCCTGAGCGCCCTCGTCGGCAAGACAATGATCTCATGGGATGAAAGGGATCCCGTCTGATGGGCCTTGGCCCCCCGCACCACGATACCATCGGAACGGCGTTCCACCACACGCAAGTACATGTCCTTGTCCACCTGAACGTGTGGGGCGAGGGAACGGTCCCCTTTCACGTCGGTGACGCCGGCATTCCCTGTGAGATCGTTCTTCTGGACGTGCTTGAGGAATTCCATGAAGCGGCTGTAGTAACTGGTCCCGTATTTCTGATCAATGTCATAGGTAACGATGGCGAGGCTGCAGAGGCAATCCAGTCCGGTGCATCTCTGGTGGCACGTGCCAACCCAGTTTCCCAACTTCCTGTTCACTTTCACCCTGGCCACGAGGTCCTCGATGGAAGCGGGGGGCAGGGTAAAACGGTTGACCGGCTCGTTGATGAGCGGACTCTGGGTGACGATTAAGTCGCGGTATTCCGCCATCGAGGCCAATTCGTAGGTAGCAGCCGTCGCTTCGACCCCTGCCCGCAATCTTGGATTATCCAGGACGCTCGTGATCCGCTCCCCAAACATGTAAACGGTCGGCTTCATTTGTCTCAAAGACTCATAATAATCTTCTTTCGTTTTCAAACCCATGTTTCTTCCTCCAGTCATTCCTTATTGGTAAGCGTTTTTTCACCCGGATCAGCGAGTGGGTGAGTTTCGGTCTTTACGGGTGCCACGGATCTCTCAAAATCCCAAAAGCTCTTGCTCCTTTGAGATCTGGCTGAGACTCGCAAGCACCTGTGTTTTCACGTTCGTTATATGAGCCAGCATGGTCCTTTGGGCGCCTTTAAGATTCCCCTTGACCACGCACTCAAAGATCTCCTCATGTTCCCGGTCCACGGCCTGGAGCGACGAGAGAGGCAGGTAATTGCCCCCATATTTCAAGAAAAGGAGGTCAAAGATGTTGCGAAGGACGCGCATTTGCGTCTCCTTTCTTGAGAGTGCAGCCAGGGCCAGGTGAAACTCCGTATTCTTGAACAGCCTTTCCTTGAGATAGAATTCCCGGACCGCGGACAGATGGGCCTCGAGGGCCTCTTTCAGTCGCTTTTCCCCTTCTTTGTCCAGGTTTTGCATGGCGTAGGGGAGCAGGGAAGGCTCAAGCAGTTCCCGGAGTTCATAGATCTGCTCGAGCTCCTCCAGGCTGAACGGCGCCATATAGTACCCGCGGTTCGGTTCGTGGCGCACGAAGTCTTGAATCTCAAGCCATTTGAGTGCCTGAATAACCGGCGTAGGGCTCATCTCCAGGCGCTCGGCAAGTTCACGGCAGGCGATCTTCTGGCCTGGAACAAGTTCCTTGTAATAGAGCATCCGCCGAATGCCCATGTAAGCCTTTTGGCTGCTATCCGATCGGTCCTGCTCCGGGCCTTTTTGGCCTTTCCGCCCTCTGCCCATCTATTTGGCTCCAAAAATTAATTTTTTAATTGCATTTTAAATTAAATATTATAGTCTCTTGTCAAGCTTTTTTTCAAGCAGGAAAAAGAACGGGGACCTGCATTACAGGCAACCCACCATAATCATTAAACTATCTCTAAATTGAAAGAGAGGTTTGAGTTTTCATGAAACTTTACGAATTTGAGGCTGCAGATATTTTCGAGAGCGTGGGTATCCCTGTTCCAAGGCGGGGAGTGGTCCAAACACCTGAAGAGGCCATTAACCTGGCCAGCAAGATTGGGTATCCGGTGATGCTGAAGGCCCAGGTCCTCGGAGGAGGCCGGGGTCTGGCCGGTGGCATAAAAGGGGCTGCCACGCCTGAGGAAGTGGAGAGCCGGGCAAGGGCTCTCTTGAATATGGAGATCAGGGGCATGCCCGTTCGAAAGATCCTGGTCAGCGAAAAAGTCGCCCTTTCAAAAGAACTCTATATGGGCGTGACCGTTGACGGGTTTTCCGGAAGGCCTGTCGTCATTGCGAGTACTCAGGGAGGGGTTCGCATAGAAGAGACCGCCCATAGCGCACCGGAAAAGGTGATCACCCATCAGGTGAACCCGGAGTTCGGGTTCTACCCCTATCAGGCGCGGGGGCTCCTTCGAGGCATGGAACTTTCCCAGCGCCTGCTTATCTCTTGCGCCGACCTGCTGGTGCGCCTCTACACCCTTTTCACGCGATGGGAGGCCCTGGTCGTTGAAATCAACCCCTTGGCCGTTCAGCCCAACGGCGGGGTGCTCGCCGTGGATGCCCGCATGGAAATCGACGACTCGGCCCTTTCCAGGATTGTCCACCCCCTGCCCGAATACATGGAACGTTTCGACAACCCCATAGAACGTAGGGGCAAGGAAATCGGGGTGACCTATGTGGATATGGACGGCGATATCGGGCTCATCTCTTCCGGGGCCGGTCTCGGTATGGCAACCATGGACATCATCGGCCAGAGGCTTCGGCCGGCCAATTTTCTTGAGACCGGAGGGGGTATCACCGAAAAGTTGCTCTACCAGTGCATGGAACTGGTCATGATGAAGAAGGACCTGCGGGCCATTATCATCAATGTCTATGGCGGGATCAATCCCATTCACGAAGGGGCCCGCGGCATTGTTCGTTATATCAAGGAACACAATGTCACGTTGCCGATCGTGGCAAAGGCTCTCGGGAATCGGCAGGAGGAGACATGGGAGATCCTCAGGTCCGGAGGGGTGCACGTCGTCACCGAAGCTGCCACCGAGGCTGCCGTTGAGAAGGTTTTTGAACTGCTCTCCCAGGAAAGCTCTAAAAACTGATATTATGCAGAGGATCGGACTCGTAAACCCTCATGACCTGGGTGCCGGCCACCCCCATGGATGAAAATGTAGGGGCGTACTTTACGTGCGCCCGCAGGGCGGAGATAAACTCCGCCCCTACGAGGGTATTTTCACGGTGTCGCAATCCCGCGTGTGCCCGTTTTCTGTCATTTCGACCGTAGGGAGAAATCTTAAAATCCCGCCACATGCAAAATCAAGATTTCTCACCCCCGTTCAATCGGGGGTCGAAATGACATTATGACACAGCCTCTTGCGCCGGAATGACCCCCGGCAGCCTTCAGATCAGGGTCAGAGGCTTAAGTTAACGGCATTGGTTTCATCAGGAGGAGAAAATGGGGTTTGAAAAGACACAATTCTCGCTCATCCTTTTCGGGCTTGAAAAGGTGTTGAAATATACCGCAAAGAGACATCCATCCTTCGCGAATCGACTCAAAGAGAAAGACCTCACGGCTCAAATCAAACTGATGGACAACTCGCAGGGCCGGTACTTCACCTTCAAGGACGGCAGGGTGACGTCAAAAAGCGGTATCCATGCCGGCCCTGATGTCTGCATGAGCTTCAGAAACGTGGGTGTGGCGGTAAAGCTCCTGAAATCCCCCGGTGATCAGCTTTCCAGGATCAGCGCCATGAAAGCCTTCCAGATAGCACTGGAAGGTCCTGACGAACTGACCATGTGGTTTTCGGAGACCCTTAGCCTGATACTCTCCGCGGGCGCGCAATTCGGAACGGCCACGGGGAAAGGCGTCAGAAGGTACACCACCAATACCAACGGCGGCCCTGTGTTTGTCTATGTCAAGGATGGCAGGATCATCAGGATCACCCCTATCGAGTTTGATGAGACGGACGCCGGGCCTTGGACGATTGAGGCGAGGGGGAGATCCTTCACGCCTCCAAGGAAGACCACCATTTCGCCCCACACCCTGGCGTGGAGATCGATGGTCTACTCGCCGGACAGGCTTCTCTACCCCATGAAGAGGGTGGATTTTGATCCTCTGGGCGATCGCCATTGCGAAAAGAGGGGCATATCAGGGTATGAGAGGATCACATGGGATGAGGCTTTGGATATGGTTGCCGGTGAAATCAGCCGGGTGAAGAGAGACCACGGCCCGGGCGCCATCATGAACGGGAGCGGCTCCCACCATACCTGGGGCCATCTGGGCTACTGGCTCAGCGCCCGGATCCGGTTCTTCAACACCATCGGTTTCACCCCTGTGGTCCATAACCCGGACAGCTGGGAGGGATGGTATTGGGGGGCCATGCATCACTGGGGACAGAGCATGCGGTTGGGGGGCGGAGAGACCTACGGCACGGTCGAAGACTGTCTCAAGCATTGTGAGATGGTGGTCTTCTGGTCCAGTGATCCTGAGTCTACGAGCGGGGTGTACGGCGCATACGAAGGAACGGTCCGGCGCCAATGGCTGAAAGAATTGGGGATCAGGATGGTGCACATTGATCCCTTCTACAATCATACGGCGGCCCTGCTCGGCGGGAAGTGGCTGGCGCCCAGACCGGCTACGGGAAATGCCCTGGCCCTGGCTATTGCCTACGTATGGATTGCGGAAGGTCTCTACGATAAAGGGTACGTGGCTGATCGAACAACGGGCTTTGAAAAATGGAAAGACTACATCCTGGGCAAGGAAGACGGCATACCCAAGACGCCCGAGTGGCAGGAGAAAGAGGCGGGTGTGCCTGCAAAAGATGTGCGGGCCCTGGCCCGCGAATGGGGGACCAAGAGAACCTACCTGGCGTCCGGGGGCATCATCGGGTTTGGCAGCGCCTGCAGGTGTGCCACGGGAAACGAATGGGCCCGTTCCATGGTCTGTCTCATGGCCATGCAAGGGCTTGGCAAACCCGGCGTCAATATGGGGTGTATGCAACAGGGAACGCCCGTGGATACCCGGTTCTTCTTCCCCGGATACGCTGAAGGGGGTCTCTCCGGTGACCTGCAGGGCACTGCCATGGCGGTCAACATGTATCAACGTATGCCCCAGCTGCCGACGGTCAATCCCGTGTATCAGAGGGTCCCCAGGCTCCGAATCCCTGAAGCGATCCTCGAAGGCAAGTGCGAAGGCTACCCCACAGACCCGACCACGATTGAAGGGCAGTTTCTGAAATTCGGGTACCCGACACCCGGCCACTCGCCGATCAAGATGTATTACAAGTACGGGGGGTCTCATTTCGGCACCATGTCCGAGACCAATCGGTACGTCAAGGCCTACCGATCCCCTAACTTGGAATGCGTCGTGAATCAGTCCATCTGGTTTGAAGGGGAAGCAAAATTTGCGGATATCCTCCTCCCGGCCTGCACCAGCTTCGAACGGTGGGATATCAGCGAATTCGCAAACTGCGGGGGATATATCCAGCACAGTTTTACCCAATGCAACCACCGGGTGGCGGTGATGCAGCACAAATGCATCGAACCCCTGGGGGAGTCAAAATCGGATTTTCAGATATTTTTCGAAGTGGCCAAGCGATTGGGGCTCGCTGCAGTCTTCTCTGAGGGGATGACGGAGCTGGACTGGTGCAAGAGGCTGTTCGAGGCCACCGATCTGCCGAACCATATTTCATGGAAGGCATTCCTCAGAAAGGGGTATTACGTCATTCCTGCACCGTCTGAAGCATTGAGGGACCCTGTCTCATTCCGATGGTTCGCCGAGGGCCGGCCGAAGGACACGCCCGAACTTTCACCGCTGCCGGCCGCTTACAGCGAAAAGTTCGGAATGGGCCTTCAAACGCAATCAGGCAAGATAGAATTCGAATGCTCAAGCCTCAAGCGGTTTGATGCCGATGATCCTGAAAGACCGACCATAAGCAAGTATATCCCCGCGTGGGAAGGCCACCACACACGGGAACTCTATGAGATATACCCCCTTCAACTGATTTCCCCCCATCCCCGGTTCAGCTTCCATACCATGGGGGACGGGAAGGACAGCACCATCAACGACATCAAGGACCATCGGGTTCTGATCGACGGCACCTATTACTGGATCGTGAGGGTGAATACCAAAGATGCCAGGGCCAGGGGTATCAAAGAAGAAGATCTTGTCAAGGTATTCAACGGCAGGGGTGCGGTGATCTGTGCGGCCCAGGTGACGGAGCGGGTTCCTCCGGGGACGGTACACTCCTACGAGTCTTCAGCCGTCTATGACCCGGTAGGCGAGCCCGGTTTTTCGCCGGATCGGGGCGGATGTATCAATCAGCTCACGCCCAGTCGAATGATGATCAGGAAATCACACAGCATGGCGGCCAATTCGTGCCTTGTTCAAATAGAAAAGTGGCCCAGGGAGGGGGGATGAAATGAAGAAGTGGAACCTTATTGTCGATGTGGAGAAGTGCGAGGACTGCAACAATTGCTTCCTCTCCTGCAAGGATGAGCACGTAGAGAATGACTGGCCGGGATACGCACTCGCTCAGCCCAGACACGGGCACCGATGGATGAATATTATGCGCAAGGAGAGGGGTAAGTACCCGATGATTGACGTCGCCTATCTTCCTGTTGCCTGCATGCATTGTGATAACGCCCCATGCATCAAGGCGGCCGGAGACGGTGCTGTATACAAGCGAGAAGACGGTATCGTCATCATCGACCCTTTGAAGTCCAAGGGACAAAAGGAACTTCTGAAAGCCTGCCCCTATGAGGCCATCTGGTGGAATGAGGAAAAGGAAATCCCGCAGAAGTGCACCTTTTGTGCCCATCTCTTGGATGCGGGATGGAAGGAACCCCGATGTGTTCAGGCCTGTCCAACCGGAGCTCTTCGCGTCGTTCGTGCCGAAGACCCTCAAATGACGGAGATCCAGAGGTTGGAGAAGCTCGAATTCCTGCACCCGCAATACAAGACCATGCCCCGCGTCTATTACGGGAACCTCCATCGCTATACCCAGTGTTTTATCCGCGGAAGTGTCGCTTTCGAGAAGGACGGTGTTACGGATTGTGCCCAGGGTGCGAGGGTCGTTTTGCTGAAGGGCTCGGGAAAGGCGGGTGAAGCGCTGACCGACACGTTCGGCGATTTTGCATTCGACCGGCTTGAAGAGAAGAGCGGGGA
>JAZDGZ010000650.1:0-4781 GCA_043806375.1 Pseudomonadota bacterium
AAATTGTGGAAACCCTTCATCAGGCCTTTAAAAAGGCGATGCAGGATCCGGCCTTCATCAAAGTAACCGATAGATTGGATATTAACAGGGTTTATCGGAACCCCCAGGAGCTGGGAAAGTATTTTCTGAAACTGAATGAGGATGTGATCGAAGCTCTAAAAGTGCAGAATTAGCGCCGTGAGGAAAACAGGCTCCCCTGCGACCATGGCGCTGCAAATGATCGACTGCTCCGCTGAACACAAGAAGGGCTGGGAATTGAAAAATGTTTAATAACGATCAGATAAGTTCTGTTGTTTGGTTCGGTTTCGGATTAATGGTGATCTTCGCTTCCCTCCCCTATGGCCTGGGGGGGATCCATTCTCCAGGCACCGGCTTCCTCCCTTTTTTAACCGGGATTGCCATCTGCGCCCTTTCAGCTATCGGGTTCCTCGATGCGGCGCTGGAGAAGAGGAAAGGGAAGACATGGGAGAACTTCCTGCAGGGGCTGCGTTGGCATAAACCCCTGATCACCTTGACAGTGCTTGTCGCGTATGTCTTCATATTGGAAAGGCTGGGTTTTCTCCTGACTACAACCCTGCTCGTAGGTTTTCTCCTCAGAGTGATCGAGCCGCAAAGATGGACTGTGGTTATTGCCGGGTCTCTCCTCACCGCTTCGGCTATGTATCTAATCTTTCAGGTCTTGCTGAAAACCCAGCTTCCCATGGGCATTTTAAATTTTTAGGGAACAGAAAATGGAGAATTTAACCAATTTAGTATATGGTTTTCAAATCCTCTTTCAACCGACAACCCTGTTTTTCTGTTTTCTCGGGTGCGTGGTCGGGACCTTGGTGGGCGTTCTGCCGGGCTTGGGGCCTGCAGCTACGATATCCATCTTGTTGCCTACCACCCTGGCCATGACCCCGGTTTCCGCTATTGTTATGTTGGCGGGAATCTATTATGGCGCCATGTACGGCGGGTCCACCACGTCCATCCTGATGAACATCCCTGGTGAAGCGGCCAGCGTCATTACCTGCCTGGATGGGTATCAGATGGCCCGACAGGGCCGGGCCGGGCCTGCTCTGGGCATTTCCGCTATCGGGTCTTTTTTCGCCGGGACCATAGCCGTCCTCGGCATGATGCTCCTTGCCCCCCCCCTGGCCGAAATGACCTTGGCCTTTGGCCCTCCGGAGTATTTTTCTTTGATCGTCTGCGGTATGACTCTGGTTACTTTTCTCGCCCGGGGAAAGATGTGGAAGGCTTTGCTCATGGCGGCGGTTGGCCTATTCCTGAGCACTATCGGGACCGATTCCCTGATGGGGGCAACCCGGTTCAACTTAGACATTCCGGAATTGACCGACGGGATCGGCCTGGTTCCTGTGGTCATGGGGCTTTTCGGAATTGCCGAGGTCCTCCTCAACCTGGAGCAGACCTTGGAACGCTCCATCTTTGAAACCAAAATCAAAAATATCCTTCCCACCCTCAAGGATTTTGCGGATTCGATCTTTCCCGTTTTACGGGGGACCTTGATTGGATTTTTCATCGGCATCCTACCTGGAGGCGGCAGCGTTCTGCCCACCTTTGTAGCTTACGCGGTGGAGAAGAAAGTATCCAAGAATCCCGAAAAATTCGGAACAGGGATGATTCAAGGGGTAGCTAGCCCGGAATCGGCAAATAACGCTGCAAACACAGCAACGTTCATCCCCCTGCTTACCCTCGGCCTCCCCCCCAATGCCACAATGGCCATCCTGTTTGGAGCGTTGATGATGTACGGGTTGCAGCCCGGACCGATGTTGATCCAGGAGCACCCGGAGATGTTCTGGGGGCTCATTGCCAGTATGTACCTTGGGAATGTCATGCTTCTGCTCCTCAACCTGCCGCTTATCGGTCTCTGGGTAAAGGTCCTGAAGGTTCCTTATCCGATTCTTTTCCCCCTTATTCTTATGTTCTGTTTAATCGGGGCCTACAGCCTGAACAACAGCATTGCGGAAGTCCTCATTATGTGTTTCTTCGGCTTGCTGGGCTACCTGTTCAATAAATTTAAGTACGAGGGGGCTCCGCTGGTCCTGGCCCTCGTCTTAGGGTCCAGGCTGGAGGCGTCTTTGCGGCGATCCCTGCTTTTAGAGCAGGGGGATCTGATGATTTTTTTCAACAGGCCCATCTCCGCTGTCCTTTTGATTTTTGCCATTTTCCTTCTGATCGTTCCCATGGTCCCCTGGCTGAAAAAGAGAATGGCTGCCGTTCCCAAAGAGTAGTGAATAGCCGTTTAATCGTAATGAAAGGAGAAACACAATGATGATGAAGACAGCGCAGATGATTGTCAATACCGCAGCCCGGATACAGCCGGGGGAGAATGTTTGCATCGTGGCAGATACGAGCACCTATCCCATTGCCAAAGTCCTGGCTGAAGCCTGCTATGCCGTCGGTGCGGAAACGGTCCTGACCATCATGACCCCCCGGGATATGCACGGGAATGAACTTCCTCCTGTTGTGGCCTCAGCAATGCTGGGGGCGGATGTGATTCTGGCTCCGACGAGGTATGCCATATCTCATACCAAAGCAAGAAAGGAGGCCACGCAGCGCGGAGCGCGCACGGTGATTCTGCGGGGCATCACCGAAGACTCCATGGTCCATGGGGCCATGCTGGCGGACTACAATGAAGTGCGCGCGACCAGCGCCAGGCTGGCAGATATATTGAGTCAGGGCAAAATGATCAGATTGACGACCGACCTGGGAACCGATGCAACCTTCTTTATAGAAGGGCGTGCTGCCCTGACCTTAGCGGGTTTCGCCACCGAACCGCACCAGATCACCCCTCTCCCTGCCGGGGAAGCAGCCATCTCTCCTCTGGAAGGGAAGACGCAGGGACGTATCATTATCGACTTTGCCATGGATGGAATAGGCCTCCTGAGCGAACCTATCCGCTTGACAGTGAAAGACGGAAAGGCAATATCCATTGAGGGCAAAAGAGAAGCAGAGGACTTGAAAAGACTGTTGTCCGTTGACGAAAATGCCCTCCAGATTGCCGAATTTGCCATTGGCACGAACCCCAAATCGAGGCTGACGGGAAACATGGCTGAGGACAAGATATTCAAGGGGTGCGTCCATATCGCAGTGGGTGATAATCATAGCATTGGAGGGACAATGCACAGTAACGTGCATCTGGATGGCGTTATCCTGAAACCTTCGGTGGAAGTGGATGGCCGTTTAATCGTAAATAAAGGAGAAATACTGGCATAGGTGCTGCCCCGAAAAAGAAGGAGCTTGCGCGTGACTTGAAAAACGGAGGCGATGTGGAAAGATGAAAAAGAATATCGGATCAAACCATAGCTTAATTAAAGAAGTATGCGCTTACATCTCAAGAAGTGGAGAGGCGAAGCTTCCTGCCGAAGTGATAAAAAAAGCAAAGCACCATATCTTAGACACACTGGCAGCTATTGTATCAGGCTCAAAACTTAGACCTGGACAGGTGGTAAAAAAGTTCATCCAAACGCAGGCAGGTACGCAGGAAGCACAGGTCGCAGGTTCTCAGATAATCACTTCTGCTATTAATGCAGCCTTTGCTAACGGGATTATGGCGCATGCAGATGAAACTGATGATGCTCACACAGGGTCATATACTCATCCTGGATGCGCCATAGTGCCTGCTGCTCTATCCATGTCCGAAAGAGAAGGAGCGGACGGGATGAGCTTTTTAAAAGGCGTAGTTGTGGGGTATGACATTGGATGCCGTATTCCCCAGGCTATAGGCATAGATAACTTGCTAAAAAGATCTCGCTGCGCTCTTAGTATTGGAGCTAATTTTGGTACCGCCGCCGCCGCCGCGAGTATATCCAAATTGGAAGAAAAATTAGTAAGATATATAATGTCTTATACATCACAGCAAGCTTCTGGCGTTTACAATTGGATGAAGGACGAAGAGCACATTGAGAAAGCTTTCGTTTTTGGTGGAGCGCCAGCCCGGAATGGCGTAACCTCGACGATCCTGATGCAATCAGGATTTACTGGCGTTTCCGATCCCTTCAGTGGGGAACATAACTTTTTTAAAGCATCTGCGCCCGAATCTCGACCGGAATTATTGGCAGAAGGACTGGGCGAGCGGTATGAGATTATGCAGGCCACCATAAAAAAATTCGCCGTAGGTTTGCCTATCCAGGCCCCTCTCGATGGCCTTTTGTCCCTGATAAAAAAACATGGGATTGCATCCAGGGATGTTGAAAGCATTTGTGCCCACGTTCATACTCGCAGTGCCCATGTCGTGGATCATGACCGAAATATGCCTGATATTAACTTGCAACATTTACTGGCTGTCGCCTTGTTGGATGGCGGTCTAAATTTTGAGGCAGCCCATTCTTTAGAGCGGATGAAAGACCCTGCTGTCCTCACGGTCAGAAAGCGTATCACGTTGACAACAAATCATGAATTAATTCCATATCATAGCATCGTTGAAGTCACCACAAGGGATGGTGCAACATTCAAGGAGCACATAACAAAAGTCCTGGGAAGACCTGAAACCCCAATGACGACAGAGATGGTCGAGGAAAAATGCAAGGAACTCATGACTCCGATTTTAGGGGAAGGCCCTTCGCAAAAGCTAATCGATAAGATTTGGAATTTGGAACAGGTGCGTGATATGCGCGAATTACGCCCTTTGCTTTCGGGAGAATCATGAAGAAGGAAACAAGATGAACGTCAAAAATCTCATCAATAGAGCCGCAAATGAATATCCAGATAACCTGGCGTTGGTCTATAAAAGCACCCGGAGGACCTTCAAAGACCTGGATCAGAGGGGCAATCGCCTTGCC
>JAZDGZ010000651.1:0-4054 GCA_043806375.1 Pseudomonadota bacterium
ATGATGGTCCCCACAACCTTCACTTCCTGCGGGCCTTGCCCGACCTCTATCTCTACAATCTCCTCCGGGTGGACCTTATGCTTGCTGACTATCCCGGACACGGCATCAAGGGCTGCGTGCTGTCCTGCACAGCAGCAGTAAGGCTTCAGCCCTGTCTGCAGGATCCTGAACTCCTCCCCCAACCCTTCTGTAAGACTCTCAAGGCGAAAGGTATCGGAAAAGGCCCGGCAGAATCCCTTTTTCCCTTCCAGAACTGTGGGCGGGCCGGTTAATCCCAGTCTCGCAAGGGTGGCTGACCTGATCCCTGCATGTGCCGCCATCCCCCCGTGAATGCGCTTCACCTCCCCACCCGACTGAGAATACTCCATGAGCCCGGAGCAATGGCTGGCTACCAGGCCGAAGGCGTTCAGCACTTCATCGGCATTCATCTTGAGGATTTTGCCAGCGGTGGCGGCTGCCCCGAATGGCGCAAAGACCGGGGTGGGATGAAACCCCCTCTTAATGGCAGACTTCGCTGCTCCCCCTACTCTCGATGCCACGTCATATCCAAGGACGACGGCGGTCATGAATTCCCTGCCGCTCACCGATTCCCTTTCGCCAAGAGCCATAGCGACCGGAATGACAACACACCCGGGATGAATCTTGCTTTCCAGATCGGTATCGTCGATCTCAAAGCCATGGCCGAAAGTCCCGTTCACCATGGCGGCGTCCTCCGCCCCGGTGCGCAGGCCGTAATTCACAACGGTGCTTTCTCCTTCGCCAGGCGCCTTCTGCGCGGTGTATTCATAGACGATTTTGCTCCAGGGTTTGGTCGAACAGGCCAATTCGCAACCCAACTGATCCAGAATCAGTTGCTTCGCCTTCTCTAACACCTCTTGGGGCAGGTCTTCGAATCTAACTTTGGTGACGTGCTGAGCCAACTGCCTTGTTTCATCCATGATGCACCTCCCTAGCACAGGGGTTTATGAACATGTTAACGGACCGCTGCCTAGACGGCCATTCAATCTTTTTCTGACGGGTCACCACCCAGTTCAGTATTTAAATTAAGGCCATACGGCCGGTAAAAGGGTCACTTGTAAACCTGGCTCGATATCAGGTTAACGCAGCGCGGAACAAGCGAAAATGATGCAGATCATGTTTGGAGCCAAATATTGCTGTTTTAGTTTTCCCAAAGATGGCGTTATTTGGGTGACCAAAACCAATCTTTATATTTGGTGAACATGATCTATATCATATTAAAGCGAACCTGACATGGTATTATACCTATCCCGAGGCGACCTTGCAGCAAACCATACCGTTTATTTCAGGCTGTTGCCCATAGGCAATACATATGAGGATAGCACAATGAGAAAAGCCGCGTTTTGTTTCTTGGTTGCTGTCCACTTGTCCAAAACCGGTTTCTGAGAAAAACGGGTCGCGAATGCCCTCCCTATTGGAAATCATAGACTCGGCAATCCGACGAAATCCCTAGCCAAGAAATGGATGGGTCGACCCTTCATACGATGTAATGCCGATACTGCCAAGGCCTGTCCAATATGTGTGATCACTGCCCGGTCTAGGACGGCATCTTTTGAGAGAGACAACCTAAACTGTAAACGCGATACTCTAACCTCCCGACTTATTGAAAACCCAATGCCCCGGCAAAACATTCTCATTTATTCTGAACACCCATGGAGGCAACATGCGATTCAAAGATAAGGTGGTTATCGTTACCGGTGCGGGACAAGGCATTGGCCGAGCATATGCCAACGTTTTTGCCGAGGAAGGCGCCAAGGTGGTCGTTGCTGAAATCAATGAGCCGAATGCAAAAACGGTCGCGATGGAAATCACCGATAAGGGGCTTATAGCGACAGCGATAGTAACGGATGTGTCCAATGAAGGAAGCGTTGCTGAAATGGTAAAAAGGACTGTGGAGAAATATGGCCGTATCGACATTCTGATCAACAACGCGGGCATCTTAAATGCGATTGAGGTGAGACCGATTGAGGAGCTTTCCCTAGAGGAATGGAACAGGGTCATAGGAGTTAATCTAACGGGCATGTTTCTGTGCTGCAAGGCTGTCGCACCCATCATGAAGTCTCAAAAACAGGGCAAGATCATCAACATTTCATCCGGTGTTGTTATGGTGGGGCGGCCGTATTATCCTCATTATGTTGCGTCCAAGGCCGGCGTCATTGGTCTCACCCGTGCCCTGGCCAGAGAGTTGGGTGACTGGAACATCCACGTGAATGCTGTTGCGCCAGGTCCTGTGACTACGGAAGTTCCTCAGACAACCATTACACGTGATGAGGTAAAAGCGCTCGTCGCCCTGCAATGCATTAAGAGAGAGGAAACCCCTGAAGAACTGCTGGGCCCGGTCATGTTTTTGGCCTCTGGTGAGTCCGATTTTATGAGTGGTCAATTAGTCAATGTCGACGGTGGGTTAAACATGTACTGACGCCACAGCATTGATTGTCGTGTTGCCGCTCAAGGACGTTCATTCAAATTTACATTGGCATGCTCCCTGTCCGACGTGAAGGGCTTCCTCCCCGCGAGGTTGTGTACAGGGATCTATGGGAATGGATCGACCATCCATTCGATGTACTGTCGACACCGCCGAGGCCTGTCCAATATGTCTTATCGCCGCCCGGTCGGGGACAGCATTTTTTGGAGAGATGACCCAAACTGTGAAGGGAGCACTCTAACCCCCCCCAACTTATTGAAAACTCTGTGCCCCAGCAAGACCTTTTCATCTCTTTTGAAAACCTAGGATCATCCATGGAAAACGGCATAGAGGTAAAGACGCTACCAACTATACTCAGGAACACAAAGGAAGGAGGATAAAACAATGAAAAAAGGATTACTGTGTCTCTTGGTTGCCGGATTGCTTGTCAGTTTGCTTGGTGCTGGCTCTCAAGCAGCGACATCAAGCCCATCCGGGAAGGTGTTCAAGTGGAAATTGGTTACCGCTTGCGTCGAGGGTGACGTTGTCTATCAGGTCGGCGACCGCCACTTGAAGGACTTGATCGAGAAGGGAAGCGGAGGACGAATCAAGGTCGACCTCTTCCCGGTTGGGCCCATTGTCAGCCTGGAAGAGCAGGTTCCCGCGGTAGTTGCGGGGAGTGTCGAAGCTGTCAGAATCATTCCCGGCTATGCTGCCGGCATTGCACCGGCCACTTTGACCGGTGAGTGCGCCTATGGGACAAGGGATGGATATGAGGACTATGAACTGCACGTGGTCTGGGGACTGGACAAATTATTGAGGGAACATTATGCGAAAGGCGGTCTCTATTACCTGGGAGCGCCTTACGCCGCAATGGTTTGTTTCTTTAGCAATTTCCCGATTAACACTGTCAACGATTTTAAGGGAAAAAAGGTTTGGTTGTCGCCATCTCTTATGTTTCTTAAAGAGCTTGGCATAGTCCCTACTGAAATGCCGGGCTTTGACCCGTACATGGGCATGAAGCTCGGGACCATTCAGGGGTTTTCTTGGACCAGTATGAACCTGGAGCACATGAAACTGAAAGAAGTCACCAAGTATGTCATGCAACCATCGTTTTTTCCTGCCAGTACGCATCTGATCGTGAACATGAAGGCGTGGAATGCTTTGGGGCCTGAGCTTCAAGAGCGACTTCAGACCTATCTCGATGCGCATATTTTTGAGCTGATACCGATGATGAAGAAACTTGAAGACGATGCCTTTGTTAAAGCCAAGGAATATGGGGTTCAGTTTATGACTCTACCCCCGGGTGACTTTGATAAGGTCTTAAAGCCGTGTCGAGCCGGCTGGGATCAGGTAGCCGGCATGCATCCGGACGCTGCCAAAATAATCGAACTGTATAAGGGCTGGATGAAGTACAATAAGGCATGGGAGTACAAATGATGCCATGAAGGCAATAATGGCTCTAGTGCGTATTATCGATAAGATTAATCGCTGGGTTGCTGTAGCTATGACTGTCCTCATAGTTCCCCTTCTGGCACTCACCATGTACGAGGTTATCATGAGGTACGTGGTGGGTGACCCTCCATTGTGGGGATCGCAAGCCCTTTTATTGCTTTGGTTTCCGGTGGCGCT
>JAZDGZ010000652.1:0-5301 GCA_043806375.1 Pseudomonadota bacterium
CATCATGGTTTTTCCGTCCTTGGCGACGTGGTTGCCGGGACGGATGGGATTCTAGAAGGCGTAAAAAATTGGTGCAAGGTTCAAGGCGCGAGGAATAAATACTTGACCACGAAAACACGAAAGAAGAAGGGTCAAGGCGCACGGCGCACGGCGCAAGGGAAAAACTGACCACGAAAACACGAAATTGAGAAAACACGAAGAAGAAAACAAAAAATTCTGTCTTTCCTTTTCGTGCTTTCGTGGTGAGTCTTGAGGGAGTTTGTCGTCTGCACTCCCCTGTGCCTTGGGTCTGTATCTTCATTAAGGAGCAAGGGCATGGCCAAGAGGCGTATTGAATACGAAGACATGCTGAAAGGCATCACTTCCGGGAAGGGCTGGTTCGAATCATCGCCCTATCGTTGGAAGGAAGTGGATCCCGGGGCAAAAGGAGAGAAGAAGGTCCTATATGGCCTTTGCCGTGCGTGTATGCAGGGGGATTGCGCCACGTTGGTCCACCTCGAAGACGGCGTCGTGGTCAGGGTAGAAGGCAATCCGGATGCCCCACCAAACTACGGGACCCTTTGTCCCAAGGGGAATGCGGAAATCTTGTCCCTCTATAATCCCTATCGCATCAAGACGCCTCTGATCAGAACGAACCCGGAAAAGGGCCTCGATGTAGACCCTATGTGGAAAGAGGTCGCCTGGGATGAGGCGCTGGATTTTGCGGCGGAACGCCTCAAGAGGGTGAAGGAAAAAGACCCCAGAGGTCTCGTGATCTGTGAGGGGTGGGGGCAAAGGGATACCATCCTTCGCCAGCCCTTCGGCCATGCCTTCGGGACGCCCAACGAAACCGGGTCCCACGGAGCCCTTTGCACGGTGCACTATCCTTCCGGCCTGGTCCACTCCGGTTACCCGGT
The DNA here is from genome assembly GCA_043806375.1 of Pseudomonadota bacterium. Lineage (GTDB taxonomy): Bacteria > Desulfobacterota > DSM-4660 > Desulfatiglandales > HGW-15 > JAZDGZ01. The sequence continues at coordinate 897 of JAZDGZ010000652.1, forward strand.
TGCCATCGTGGACCTGGAATACTGTCAGTATCATGTCACCCTGGGACGATCGCTGGGCCCTAACTTCGGCATTGTCCCCGGAATGCGTCGATTTTCCAAAGCCATCGAAAGAGGGATGAAGCTTGTGGTCGTGGATCCTCGAAGTTCCTATGAGGCATCCAAGGGAGAATGGGTCCCGATTCGTCCGGGCACGGATTTGGCCTTTCTGCTGGCCATGGCGCATGTGATGCTCCATGAGAATCAGGTCTACGATGAGTGGTTCCTCAAGAACAGGACCAACGCCACCTATCTGGTTGATGCCGATGGAGAGTACTGCAGGGATTCCCGGACAGGAAAACCCCTCATGTGGGACCCTGTTGACGAGGCAGCAAAACCCTTCGATGCCGAGTTCAAAGAGATTGCACTTACCGGCGCCCGTGTAGTCGATGGGGTTGCCTGCAAGACCGGCTTTGATCTCGTAAAAGAGACATTCAGACAGTACACGCCTGAATGGGCGGAAGAGATATGCACCGTCCGGGCCCAAACCATTCGGAGAATCGCCGGGGAGTTTGTTGACCATGCCCGCATCGGCAGCACGATCGAGATCGACGGATTTTCCTTTCCCTTCAGGCCGGTGTCCTTGAACGTCGAACGCAATGTGACAAACCGCAGGGGCGGCACCTACGCGGACTTCACCGGGAAAATCATCAACCTCCTGGTCGGGAATATCGAAGTGCCGGGCGGATGCCTGAGTTGCAGTTTCAGGGGCCCCATCATGGGCCCAACCAAAGACGGCACGGTAACCCCGGGCTATGAGGCGATCCCAAAACCTTTCAAGTTTCCTCCGGATCATGCCGCCATGTCGGAATTCTATCCCCACCAACACACGGCCCCCCACCTGGTCCTGAATGCGATTTTGGACCCTGAGAAATATTACCTGCCCTATCGGGTAGAGGCGTGGATGTCGGTGGGAGGAAATCCGATTCGGCAGAATGCTCAGCCGGAGGCCTATGTGGAAGGCTTTAAGAAATTATCCTTTGTCGTTTCCATCGCTTTTCACATGGATGAGCCTGCCATCCTCTCCGATGTCCTCTTGCCCGAACACAGCGCCCTGGAGAGATTCCGTGTGACCCCATTTTATCCCCAGCACCAGTCCATCGATGACGAAGTGAACGGCCTCAAGATGGTTCAGCTGAGGGAAGCGGTTCCGACCCTCTTCAACACCAGGCACGTGGACGATATATTTACGGAACTGGCGGAACGCCTGGGGATCCTTTATGGGGAGGGGGGCCTTTATGATCACCTGAATCATGCCATAGACTGGGTGGACAAGACCGACGGTTTAAACATGAATGGTGAGTGGAAACTGGATATCCATAGAAAGTACACCCTCGAGGAGATATACGAGCGGCAGATCAGAGGGTGGCCGTACAGCGGCGGGAAGGGGCTGGATGACCTGAAGGAAAAGGGATATATCGAGTACCGAAGGCCCCGGAAGGAATTCTACCTCTACTACTATTTCCCCGATAACCAAACCCGGCATCCCTTCTATCTCATGGGCCTGAAGGAGGTCGGGGACAGACTGAAGGCCAATCTCATCAAGCATAACATACCATTCCCCGGCATCGATGATATGGATTATATCTTTGATCTATATCAACCCATACCCCACTGGGTGGAATCCTCGGAATTCCGGCCTCCCAAGGAATATGACCTCTGGGCCATCAACTGGAAGACCCCCTATATCGGCAACGACGCCGGCAATTTGACAGGGAATCCCTGGTTGGCGGAGATATACGCCAAAGATCCCTGGGAGTCGGTCATCCTCGTGAATCCTGTCACCGCGGAAAGAAAGAAGCTCCGGGACGGCGATATGGTTGTGGTGGAATCCCGGTACGGGAGAATAGAAGGGCGTTTGCGGGTTTCGGAACTCTTCCATCCCGACGCCGTGGGGGTGGGCGGAAGCTATGGTCTGGGGACGCATCAGTCAAATCCTTTGAACCGATTGGGTCCCAATTTCAATGCCCTCCTTTCCCTTGACGACAAGACCCTTGATGGGGTCAGCGGGGGACAGGACACGGCTCCTGCGGTCAAGCTGACCAGAAAGGAGGGGGGGCGATGAGGTACGGGATGGTCATCGATCTTCAAAAGTGCGTGGGGTGTAATTCCTGTACCGTGGCCTGCAGGGCTGAACAGGGAACGCCGGCCGGGATCCATTTTCATAAGGTCATAAAGTATGAGGCGGGTAAATACCCCAATGCAAAAATGAGGTTTTTGCCCATGCCCTGCATGCATTGCCAGGACCCGCCATGCCAAAAGGTCTGTCCCACGGGTGCTACCTTTATGAATGATCAGGGTCTTGTGCTGATCGATCCAACCAAATGTATTGGGTGCAGGGCGTGCATGGTCGCCTGCCCTTACGAGGCCCGGCAATTTCTGTGGACTATATGGAATTACTTCGATGGGCAGCTTCCAACGCCTTATGAGCAGGTTAAACGGAAGAACTACGACAAGGGGACGGTGGTCAAGTGCAATTTCTGCATCCATCGGTTGGAGAAGGGCCGGAAGCCGGCCTGCGTCGAGACCTGTCCCGCCCTGGCAAGGACATTCGGAGATCTGGACGACCCTGAGAGCGAGGTCTCAAGTCTCATCGTGCTGCACAGGGGGGCGCCTTTTAGAGAGGAGCTTGGGACAGAGCCTTCGGTCTATTATATCAAGGGATAGGGGGGAATGATGTTTTGGATCGTTTTGATCATAGCCCTGTTGGCTTCCATGGTGTGGGGAATCATGTTCCTCCGACAGCTGAAGACGGGCCTCACGACAACCGCCCTGGATGATAAGTTCACCTGGGGGCTGTATGTTCAGGGGTTTTTCTATTTTTCGGCCCTGGCCGGAGGCATCCTCATATTCATAGCGGTTGTCACTTTGTTTGAACTTAAATCATTGGGTCCCCTTGTTGATATAGGCGCAGCTGTCTCCTTCGGTTGCCTGGTCGCGGCAGGGCTTTTGTTGGGCTCAGACCTGGGGAAACCATTCAGAGGCATGAAGATCCTGAGCGGAAAGAATTTTGCCTCACCGCTCACCTGGGATTTTTACATGCTCTCTTTGTGTGGCCTTCTTATTGTTCTCTTCCTGTTGGGCTGGGTACCGAAGGAGGGAGCTTTGACCACCCTCTGGTCCGTGCTGTGTCTCATCGCAGCCCTGGGATTCGTCATGATCCATACCCTCTTTTTTCTGTCCCGGGTGGGAGCCGGCTTCAGATCCCAACCCTTTCTGGGGCTTGATACCCTGGCCCAGAGCCTTTGGGGCGGCATGGCCCTGATCAACCTCATCGCACTGTCCTCAGACATAAGACCGTTCAGCATGGTTAGACTTCTATTGATCGGTACGGTGCTGACCCTGATCACTCTCATGGGTGCGCACATTGCCTACCTCAGCAACAAGAGAAAGGGGTTTGACCAGAAAAAGATCATCGGCCTAGACGCCCTTATCCTCGTCATCCTGGTATTGATTCAGATCATCGCTCCCAAAAGCACGGTACTCATAGCGATCGCCTCGGTTTTGATTCTCTTTGCCGTGTTTCTGGAAAAATCTCATCTCATGAGAGAGTACCAGGTCAAACCGACACTGCCCTTACCCTACAGCCGCTATGAAACTGCCCCCGAGTATGCTCCGACCGCGAACGAGTGGATCCTGACCCTGGGCAGTGCCGGCGTATGCGTCTTCTTGAGTGTAGCAATTATTATGTTGCGAGTGAACTGAATGAGTGGACAGGATGACTAAGAAGAATCTCAGAGACCGTGATGCCAGGGCGGAGATCGCGGGCGGGAGAGCGAGTGTTTATGATCTTCTTGTCGGGGTGTTCGGCCATTTGCCTGATGAGGTGTTTTTGACGAGAATAGAGGGCGAGGGCCTCCAATCTTTCCTGGATTCCTGTTCCGCGATAGGGGGCAGGGGATTCAAACCGGGTGTGGAACATATCCATCGTTACCGTTCCGGGATGAGTGGGAGACCTAGACATGAAATCCTGGAGGAATTGTCCGTTGACAGGACCGGAATACTACGAGGAACGGGTCACAAAGATCTAAGCCCTCCTTATGAGGGGTTGTACAAGTCAAGGAAGAATTCCGGGGATATCCTTTTGGAGATCAAGCGTTCTTACCGGAAAGCAGGGTTGATGCCGGATGACTCAATAAGGGAGTCGCCGGATTTTCTTTGCCTCGAGCTCGATTTCATGAAGCAACTCTGTCTCCGGGAGCGGGATGAATGGTTGTCTCAAAAGGAGACCCGGGAGAGCGTTGCGCACCAGGAGGCGTTTCTTCGGGAACACCTGGGCAGTTGGGTCGGGCAGTTTTGTCGTGAAGCGGCAAAACATGCCCGAACGGACTTTTTTCGGGGCTTCGCCCTGATTCTGGATGCCTTCATC
>JAZDGZ010000653.1:0-5645 GCA_043806375.1 Pseudomonadota bacterium
GATGGGTGAACAGGGTGTGGACGAATACAACGCCATGAACGACCACTGGTTGGAGATCATCGGGGCGGCAAAAGGCCTCGGCCATGAAAAGACAATCCACCAAAAATTACAGATTTTTTACATGGCTTCCTATAATCTGGATAAGTTTCGAAGCTTTATCTTTGGGAGCAAGTTTTTCGATCTCTTCGAGGTGGAACCTGAACGCAGAGAGAGGATGGTCTCTGATGACATAGCCTTAATGCTTTTTTCCTTTGATTGGTTAAAATTCAGTCTATTTGGAGAAAGGACCGTTCCCCTCAAGTCTGAATCTCTTCCCTCGGTGAACTAGCAGGTTGCTGAAAAATGCCCAGATGCAAGGCACCCGAAATTCCGAGGAGTGAGGCGTACATCTAAGTACGCCGCAACGACGAGGAATGAGGGTAACGCCGCTCGCCAGATCCCGGCTTGACGGGGAGATGGGCGTTTTTCAGCAGCCTGCTAGTCCTTGGGCGACCTTGGCCCAATATATCCAGGCCGATTTCGAATCAGACGATCGACCTCATCACTGCGCTCGCTCAAGAATCTTAGTATGCGATCCGATTTCGATCGCAGGATGAGGCCATTCCTCTTCTGAATCTCCCTCCCCTTGATGAGCATCCTATTTTGATATAGATAGGAGATAATGGTATCATCTGCGTCTAACGTCACTTCAAATTTCTCTCTGAGATAATCGAGCCAGTGCCCAAACTCTTCTGGGTGCTCCAGATGCTCCACCGGAATCTCTAATTCAAAGGCCAAGGGCTCTAATGTCCCGGGCATAAGCTTTGACCCTCCAAGATAGTCAAGAATGTGAGCCAGCGCATGAATCAGGGTTGCGTCGTCGATGTCCCTTGATGTCGCGAGATAAATGTTATCGGGATCAGCCGTCATGGTCTTGTAGAGATTAATGAATATTCCGCCTTTTCTTCCCTTGCTCGCAGCACTCTGGCCACTACCAAAAGGATTCAGTCCCGCATAGCTCTCAAGGTCCACAAACTTGATTCCAAAGTCACGCCCGGTCAAAGCCTTGACGTCCAGGGCATCTGTTATCTCCTTAGACCGTCCATAATAGACCGTGGGAAGACCTGTAATCATGGCCCCCATCTCTTCTATAGAAATATCTCCCAAGCCGTCGAGCGCCAGCTCTTCCTCTTTCCCCATGTGGCACTTCTTGAACTTCTTTCCGCTCCCACAAGGGCACGGATCGTTTCTTCCTACCTTTTTCACTGACAGCTACCCCTGCTCCCCAGGGTTAAGGCCCAAAACCTTTGCCCTTCCCCCTCACCTTCACTTACCCGTTTTCGCGGGCCGTTCATACGGTTCGAAACGGGTTCTCCGACTGCTAATCTTCAATAACCTGATCCTTGTGGGCGTCGTTGGACCAGGCCGGCAAAGGGCCGGATGCCCCCGTCTCCGGGTCCATTTTATGCCTATAGGACGCCTTCACATTCTGCTCTTTCAACATCCAATCCCAGCCTCGCACAAAGTAGGGACAGTCATCATTGAAGCAGACCCACTGAAAAGTTGCTCCCCAAGTGGAACTGGCCGGGGTCCTCCATTTCTTCATCACCACACTGCAGTGGGGACATATCGGTTCTTGCGTCTGATCCATATGTTACTCCTTACGAGAAAATGTTCCTTTCCACCCTTTACCCTTGTTGTGGCATGCCTGGCTTCACAACAATCGGCATTGGCAGTTTACCACTTTGCTGACCCAAAAAGAAGAACCAACTCTCACAGGACCTCCCCGGAGACTTGGTTCTCAATCCAGGCCAAACTCAAAACCCTTAGGCAAGCATTTTCTGCTCTTTCTGGTATTCCTCTTTCACAGCCATTACGTAGGCCACGACCGGTCGGAAGGCAAGGTGAGCCCATTTTGAAAATGGGACTTCCAGCACCAGCATGGGGATAGCCACCATAAGGTGGATCACATAGAGTGTATAGGTGGTCATAGGCCAGTCCAAAAGACGTGTGAAGTGGATAAAAATTCCCGTTAGGGTGGTGAGTTCCAAAAGGATGAGAAACATCCAGTCGGTACTGTGGGAGTTCTTATAGGGGGCCTTGGTTTTCTTGATACGGCCGATGAGGACGTAGGTGGTGCCGTAGAGGAGTGCAAATGTGGCATAGTACCCTAGGAGACGTATCGGATGAAAAAAAGGATAGATAACGTCCCGCTGGAACATAATCTTGTCCCAAGACAGGCCTATAACATGAACGCCTCCTGCCAGAAAAACGGCAACCAGTAAGAACGCGGTGCTATAACCCGTCATAATCAAGAGGTGGACGACCCATTGCATCCTGTCGGTGCATTCACCAAACTTTTTTTGGGTGAGAAAGTGCGTGACGAGTTCCCAGCCCTTCCATATATATATCCCCAGGGGGATCTTATATCTTAAATCTCCCATGACAAACTTGAAACAACGCCAAGTGTTGCTCAAGAGAAAAAACGTTAGAAAAGCCGCCATGATCATGTCAGCAATCTCGATCGCCGGCGCGGGCCAAACGGAATTGAGGTGAGCGTGCTCCATATTGGGATTGCCGGCCCGAAAGATCACCAGGGCCAGACCAACCAGGATGCCCACAATGGTCACAGCAAGGATCTCAAACTTCTCCGATGTATAAAACCTCCGGGCAAAACCGGTCCAATCATACAACGAGGTCAGATACCGTCTCATCACCATCATGGTTTCGCCGGGATCTGCACCCCTGGGACAGCTATCTGAACAATCACCACAGTAATAACAAAGCCATGGTTCAGGACTCTGCACCAGCCTGTCCTTGAGACCCATCTGAACATATTTCATGAATTTTCGCGGAAAAGGATTTTCCGATGTGGAGAGAGGGCACGCCGCCGTACAGTTCCCACAATGAAAACACTTGTTTGCATCTTTTAGACCAAAGGCCTTTAAATCCCTCATAAAACTGGGGTCAACCTTAACACTCATGGTTATTCCTCCTGATTACATTCACCTACCATCCTTTAAACGGATTGGGTCCAACCTCTTCTAGCCTCGCGGCAAAATCGTCCAGCAGGGCAGGAAGTTTGTCATAATCAATGATGGATATGTTTTCGTATCGGACACGATCCGATTCCAGAGCCAAGCGATTCAGTGTCTCTGAAACCTTGCTAAGCCTGATATTGGATAGTTCACTCCCCTTGATGAAATGACATTGGTAATCATCCCCATGTTGGCATCCCAGGAGCAACACGCCATCAATCCCTTTGGAAAGGCAGTCTGCTATCCAGACAAGATTCATGGATCCCAAACAACGCAGAGGAATCACCCTGACCCAGGGGTTATACTTCATACGGTGAAGACCTGCCATATCGAGAGCCGGATAGGCATCATTCTCACAGGCGAGCACTATAATCCGCGGTTTTTCTTCATCTTCTTCCGGCACTTTTATGGCCTTGATCATGTTGCCGATCATGGCAACCGAGTAATTCTTGAAGGAGATGATCCTCTCCGGACAAGCGCCCATGCAGACTCCGCAGCGCCGGCATCTGGTGGGCTGGGGTAGGGGGTTTGCCTTTTCATCTTCATTGATTGCCCCGAAGGGACACTCCACAGTGCATCGTTTGCACTGAGTGCACCGTTGCATGGCAAACTCCGGAAAACTCATGTCCCCTGATCTAGGATGGACTGCGGCGCCCCGCGAAGTGAGTTCGATACATTGGATGGCCTTCATGACCGCTCCGGCAGCATCTTCAGTCGTGGAACCAATCCCCATCGGTCGATGCACACATCCCGCCGCATAGACGCCGGTTCTTCTCGTCTCGTAAGGAAAACACACAAAATGGGAATCAGGGAAATCATACTTGAGGGCAGGGACCTCAGGACCTTGGCGGTAGTCCAAATTCAAGATGTTTGAACGTCTGATGATGTCGAGGGGAACCTCCAACTCCTCTTCCTTCTTCTCTTCGTCCTCTGCCTTGAGTTCCTTGCTGATGTCCTTCCCGAAGGCGGTGGCAGGCACCATGCCGGTGGCCAGAACGACCAAATCCAGATCCTCCAGGAGGACCTTTTCTCCCAAGAGTTCATCATCGGCCTCGACCGTTAATCTCTCGCCATCGGCTTTGACCTCTGGAGACTGACACCGAATGAAGATGACTCCCGCCTCTTGGGCTTTTCGGTAAAGGTCCTCTGCCTGTCCGGGAGTGCGCATCTCTTTGTAAACCACAAAGACGTCAGCATCCCCGTTTTGTTCCTTGATTCTCAAAGCCTGTTTCAAAGCGGTCGTGCAGCAGACGGTGGAGCAGTAGGGCAGGTAATGGGGATCCCTGCTGCCCGCACACTGAAGAAAAACAGCCTTCACCACTCCCTTGCCATCGCTTGGTCTCGCGATACTCCCCTCATGGAAGATCTCCTCAAACGTGGCATTGGTGATAACATTCGGAGAGGCCCCGAATCCCAGTTTCTTGTCGAGCTTATTTGGATCGTAAGGTTTCCACCCGGCTGCGAGAACGATGGACCCGATCCTGTGTTGGGCGGCCGTCCCGTTCTGTTTGATGAAGACCTCAAAAACCCCCGGGCCTCCCACCGTTTTCTCAACAGCCGCTCCGGTATAGACCTTGATGTTCTCCTTTCCCTGTACTGCCTTTATCAAGTCCTCGATGGTATTATTCTGGATACCCTTATAGGGCATTGTAGCGATCTCTTTGACCTTCTTCTGAAAGCCCCCGAGCTGTGCCTCCTTTTCTACCAAGATTACCGAGTATCCCGCCTTGGAGGCTTCCAAGGCAGACGTCAATCCAGCCAATCCGCCCCCGACCACAAGGATATCCTTGGAGATCTCTTGTTCCGGCTTATAAGGCTCAGGTAATTGCATCGCGCCGATTTTCGCCAATCCCATCCGAAGATAATCAGAGGCCATCATGAGGGTGTCTTCCTCCCCCGGTTTCTGAGACCATGCCACCTGCTCTCGAATGTTGACCCGATCTACGATGCAGTTTTCAAAATTGAACACATCGTACATCACCCTGTGAGAGCAGGCTGCAATCAGGAGGGCATTGGCGCCTTCATTAGCGATATCTCCTTTGATCAGGTTTGCCCCCTCCTGGTTACACAAATTGGGGTGCGTCTTGCAGATAGGGACCTTGTGTTCATCAGTTGCCACCTTGCTCAATTGCTCTATATCAAGGGCATCTCCGATGCCGCATCCTCCGCAAACATAGACTGCAATCTTTTTTTCCATTGAGTTTACCTCCTCGCGATGGATTGAATGGCTTTAAGGGCCGCTGCGGTGCCGTCCTGAACGGCTTCTGAAACGCCCGTTGGTGTCCTTGTGCAGCCGGCAGCATAAATGCCGGCTTTGGCGTTCTGAGTAGCCACAAAACCGTAGTCATCATAAGGAACCTCGACGGGCAAGCGAACCTCAGAGGTATTGGGTTGCATCCCTGTCGCAAGCACAACCATATCCACGGAAATTTCCTGGAGCGCCTCCGCCGTGGTGTCCTCCACCCTCAGCAATAGCCCCTTTCCTGTCTGATCCTGTGTGATCTTGGCCACTTTTCCTTTGAAGAATTGGATCTTTTCGTCCTGCTTGACCTTGGAGTAGAAATCTTCAAGGCGATCCGTCGCCCGTATATCAATGAAAAAGATATAGATCTGTGCGTCAGGATGTTG
>JAZDGZ010000654.1:0-5808 GCA_043806375.1 Pseudomonadota bacterium
CCTTTTAACAGCAAATCCGTCTCCTCGCTGACACCCTCCAGCAAAACCGGAACAACCTGACCCACCAACCCCTGATTCTTTCGTCTGGAGATCTCGGCCTGCAGCCTCATAATGGCGTCAAGCCTCTCTTCCGCCACGCCCCGTTCCACCGATTCGGAGAAGCGGGCAGCCGGCGTCCCTTGCTCCGGGCTGAAGATGAATGCCCCAAGGTGGTCGAAGCATGCCAGGCTCACAAAATCATAAAGCTCCTTGAAGGCCTCATCCGTCTCACCCGGGAATCCCACCATCAGGGTGGTCCTCAAGCTTAGGTGGGCGACCCTGGCCCTCATCCTTTCGATCAGTTGACGTGGGGTCTCGCTCTCCACCGGCCTACCCATGGCCCTCAAGATCCCCGGGTTCACGTGCTGCAAGGGAACGTCAAGATAAGGACAGATCTTGTCCTCCGAGGCGATGAGTTCCAGAAGGCGATCTGAAATCCTGCTGGGATGACCATAAAGGATCCTGATCCACCTTATGTCCGGGATTCTCAGCAGTCCTTCCAACAGGTCTTCCAACCGGATGTTCCCCTCCAGGTCCCGGCCGTACATGGTCGTGTCCTGGGCAACCAGGTTGATCTCTTTGACGCCTCGAGCAACCATGCCTTCAGCTTCGATGATCAGCGATTCCAGTCTTTTGCTCCTCAAAGCCCCTCTCAGGCGGGGGATGGTGCAATAGGTGCAGCCGTGAGAGCAACCTTCTGCCACCTTGAGATAGGCGCTATAAAAAGGGGTCAGCTGGAGCCTCGGCGTCCTGTGATCGGCCAAGAACCTTGGCTTGCCTATGAAGAAGGGGGTCGCTTTATCGCCCTCCCCTTCCAATAGTTCTGCCACACGATGGATCTCTCCGGTACCCAGCCAACCGTCAACCTCCGGAATTTCCTGTCGAAGCTTGTAGCCGTAGCGCTGCACAAAACACCCGACCACGAAAACCCTTTTCAGATGACCCCTCTTTTTTCTTTCCGCTGTTTCAAGGATCGTGTCAATGGACTCTTCCACCGCCTTCTGGACAAAGGCACAGGTGTTGATGACGGCGATTTCAGCCTCTTCGATACGCGGAACAACGCAAAAGCCCCTTTCCCTGAGGAGGCCGAGCATGTTCTCACCATCCACCAGGTTCTTGGCGCAACCCAGGCTGATCAGGCAAACTTTTTCCGGCGTCCCCACGATCACAGACCTCTACCCTTCCCCGGCATAAAATGGCTGCAGGTGCTTGAACCCCGTAGACAGGGACCTCGGGAATTTTGAATGGCGTGAGGGGCCTTCGGGGGCAGGAGGAAAATCAGGCGTCTTCATTGATCTTTATTGAAAGGCGATGGAGTAATGTCATGGCGAAATTCCTCATAAAAAGGAGTTGCATCGGTTCTGAAGACTTATCCAGAAGAGTGGCGCTTATCTTCAGCAGAACGCAATCCGTTTCCGCTGCCACCGTAGCCACGCGGGACTGCCCGCTCAAATAAGCCATCTCTCCAAAGCATTCTCCCCTGCCTATGAGGGCGAGGGTCTTCTTGCCTTTCAAGACCGCAGCCTTTCCGCTGAGAATGATGAAAAAGGCATCGTCTATCTCTCCCTCGGCCACCACGACCTCTCCTTTGCGGACTTTGACAATGTTACTCGCATTCAGGATCTCTTTGACCTGGCCTTTGGCAAAATTCTCGAAGAAGGGAACGCTATGGACATAATCGATGATGCTCTCAATCTTGTCGCTCGCCGCCACGCCCTTCAAGCCCCTCAGGGCGACCCTAAGGTCATAGGCCAAATCCATACACGTCTGATAACGATTATTGGCATCTTTGGCCAGTGCCTTTCTCGTGATCTTCCCTAAAACTTCAGGCAGTTCCGGTCGAATTTCTCTGATCCCCGCAGGATCTTCGTGGGTGATTTTATACATGATGGAGAAATAGTTCTCCCCGGAAAAAGCCTTCTCCCCTGTCAGGAGTTCATACAAGACACAACCCAAAGAAAAGATATCGCTCCTCTCGTCGACACGTTCCTCCTTTACCTGCTCGGGAGACATATAGCTGGGGGACCCGATCAACCCCTCGGCAGCGGTTTGCTCGGATTTGATCTGAGCGATGCCGAAATCAGTAATCCTTACTCCGCCTGTCCTGTTGAGCATAATATTTGAGGGCTTGATGTCCCTGTGAACCACGCCTTTCTTATGGGCATAATCAAGTCCTTTGCACGCAGTGAAGATGATCTCAGCCACCTTGCTTATGGGCAAGAGGCTATCCTTCTGGCAGAATTTTCCGAGGTGGGGCCCGTCAATATACTCCATAGTGATGTAGCAAAAATCCTTGTACAATCCGGCGTCGTAAATGGCAACGATATTGGGATGCATGAGTCTGCCCGCCGATTGCGCCTCAAGGAAGAACCTCTCACGGTATCGATCCGCCTTTTCCCCCACGACCTCCGAAACAGGCCGGGCTATCTTGATGCTCACGTTTCTGTTGATGTAGGGGTCCCTCCCCAGATAAACCAAACCCATGCTGCCCTGGCCCAGTTTCCCGACGATCTCATATCGCCCGATCGTCTTGATGTCCGATAAATCATTCAAGAAGCTTTGGTCTACGGAGCTGACTTCTTGGTCTTTTCCCAGGAACTTGAGCTTCAGCCAACCGGTCAAGCCGTGCTTTTTCTTCCCGCCATCCTTCATGATGACTTCCTTCCCCTGCTCCTCGAGACTCGTTGGCGGCGGAAAACCCTACAAACCGGCCTGCTGGAACAACTTGGCCAAATCCAGTTTATTCATGGTGTCGGTAAAGATTTCGCCCAGGACCTCGTCTGCCTGGCCCCTTCCTATCACCTTCAGCCGCTCAGCCTCTCCGCTAATCATCTGCTTCGCGAGGACGTTCCCCTCCTTAATCAGCCTTGCTTCATAGCCCATTCGCGCCTTCCACCTTCTGTCAACCAGGTCCAGAAAGAAATCGTTGAGAGAGATCTCAAGTTGGATTTCGGCATCGCCCTTTTCCAAAACGAGCTTAATGCCTCCAGCCTCCAGCCTTGACTTGAATGCCTGCTTGACAAGGGAAGGCACGTCATATACCCCGATCTTGAAACCGGATTCCGTTCCCCTGGCAAGAGAGAAAGAGATGTCCCCGGAGTAGTTCTTGAACTCGCTCTTGGCCCCCGCTCCTATGATCTCTCGTTGGGACCGTGCATCCTGGAGAGTCAGGAAGACCTTTTTCCCCTTCCAGTCATCCCCTCCCGAGGGGAGGCGATAATTTACCTTAAGAAAAGGGAGGGGGGCGCAGGAGAAGGTCAGGGCAAAAACAAAAAAAAGACCTGAAACGATCCATCCGGCTTGATTTGTGCTCCTCATTGCTCTATCCTCCTTGTCGGTTAAATGCCTTAAAAGAGCCCTTATCGGAACGATGCGAGCTTATTCGAAAACATATCCGTCAAGAGACCCAGGTGTCAAGCTAAACCTCTGATCATACAATGATAAAAGATAGCGCCCCCATCCCCCCCGAAGACAGGGAATTGTTCCAGGAGGCCTGGCATACGGCCCGCGCGTGGCATGGCAACGACTTCACTTTCTACCTGCCGATTCAGCCGGCATCTCCGTCAGGAGTGCACATAGCCCCTCTTCCGTATTCAGCTCAGGCTGATCTGTCACCTTTTCCATCAGAAGCTTCAGAATTCTTCCAACCTCCGGGCCGGGTCTCAGCCCCAGGATGCCCATGACCCTCATCCCATCTATCGCGAGATCCCTGGTTCGCAAGGCGAGGGGTCTTTCCATGATCTCTCTTGCCCTCTTTTCAAACTCTGAGAGGAGATCCAACTTCTCATCTATTATGCCACGGGCCAGGAGATCGGCCCGCCTTAAGGCGAGGAAACGATCCATGTTTTCAGGGCCCACCCGGATGATCACGCGCCGCACCGCCCCGTCTCCCCACCGTGAGTCATAATTGAGTATTGCCATGTGGGTTTCGATCAGTTTGGTCACCTGTCCAATAACGGCCTTACCGAATCTGAGTCGGCACATGATCTCTTCCGCCAGCCTCGCGCTTGCCTCCTCATGCCCCAAGAAACGATATTCACCTCCCCTTTTTTCCCTGACGCGGGGCTTGGCGATATCGTGGAACAACGAGGTCAGTCTTAAGATCGGATCCGCTTCGACCCTATCAACGGTTTCCATGACATGCCGAAAGATCGTATACCGGTGATGGCGGTTCTGTTTTCTCCTGTACCCCTCCATGAGTTCAGGCAGCACCCGGCGCATGAGACCGGTCCTCACCATAAGACGAAAACCCTTGGACGGCCTCCTGCACATGAGGAGTCTCATCAATTCATCCCGGATCCTCTCTTCGGTTACGGACGAGATCTCGTCGGTCATCTCGGAGAGGATCCGGCGGGTCCTTTCCTCTATCTTGAATCCAAGCTCCGTTGCCAGCCTCACCGCCCTCAAAAGGCGGAGAGGGTCCTCTCGAAACCGATCCCCCGGATTCCTGACCCCTCTGACCTGCCCCAGTTGAATATCCCTCTGTCCCTCATGAGGATCGATGATCACCCTTTTCTCGTCATCATAGGCCATGGCGTTTATGGTGAAATCGCGGTGTCCCAGATCCTCTTCAATGGTTCGGGCGATTCCTTCGGCACCCCTGTACACAGAGACCTCGTAATGGCGACCGCCATGAACGAGGGTCAATGTGTCATGCCTCAGGGAGAAATGTCGTGTGTCCTCAAATATCCTTTCGATCTTTTCAAGGGGGGCCGAGGTGGTCACGTCCCAGTCGGCGGCAGGCCGGCGGAGGAGGATATCTCTGACCGCACCACCGACAAGATAGGTTTCAAATCCGGCCCGGCGAAGCCTCTCAAGGATCGCCTTCACGAATCGCGGCATCTCCGTCCCCAACCCCTGCTCGATCATCGTTCTCTCGGACTGTTTACCCATGGTTCACCCGCCCCTGCCGCCGCCGCCGACCTGACGTTGCCGCCAAAAATGCTTCAAAGAAAAAGATGGCTTCATTTTACATGGCTTTTTGGTAAGATGTAAACGAAGTTACACCTTCCGACCAAACAGGAGGTCCCAAGCGATCATGGAAAAGTCTATTTTCGGCATCTTTCCGGCCCTGACCACCCCTTTTGTGGATGGGGATCTCTCTCTGTCCGGATTAAAATCCAATATTGAGAAGTTTAACAAGACGGGCCTCTCAGGCTATCTGATCCTCGGCTCAACAGGCGAGGTCGTTCTCATGAATGAGACGGAACGCCTGAAGGCGATCGAAACGGTTCGCTCTTCAGCCGGCGAGGGCATGATTGTGATTGCAGGGACCGGGGCCCAGTCCACCCGGGGGACCATAGACTTCACCAACCAGGCTGCCCGGGCCGGTGCGCATTATGCCTTGGTGGTAACCCCCTTTTATTACAAGGCACAGATGACGGCACAGGCGCTGGAGGCCTATTACCGGGATGTCGCCGACAAATCGAAGATGCCCCTTATCCTTTACAATGTGCCCAAGTTCACCGGCATCGATTTGCCCGTCGAGAGCATCGTGGCCCTGGCTGATCATCCCAACATCGCGGGTCTCAAAGAATCGTCCGCTAACATTACCTTCCTGTCGGAGATATTGAAAAGTGTTCCCAAGGGCTTTGTGGTCCTCCAGGGATCGGGATCCGTCCTTTTCCCATCCCTCGCCCTCGGCGCCATGGGAGGCATCCTGGCCCTCTCCAACATGGCCCCGAAGGAGACGGTCGAAATCTATAGGCTTGCCCAAGAGGGTGAATGGAAAAGGGCCAGGGAAATACAGATGCAAATTCTCCCTGTAAA
>JAZDGZ010000655.1:0-2076 GCA_043806375.1 Pseudomonadota bacterium
AGGCACCATGTCATAGAGGTATTGCAAACCGAGTCCCCAGCACCCGATGAATTTCTTGAGCACATCCACAGGGGGCAACCCCTCCTCACTGATTTTTCCCCTGGTCAGATCCACCCTCAAAACCTTGCCGAGATAACCCCCCTTGAAACCCGGTGACCTTCCCTTTTTCTTCTTGACGGTCATTAGAGCCCTCCTTATTTTTTTCTCAGATCTTCTGTCGCCCTGTAATCAATCTCCAGGGTTTCTGGGTCAAGCAGAACCTTGTAAACATTGCGAGCCATGTCGAGAGAGACAAGCTCATTCCTGACATCCATCCGTACGGCTTCCGGATCTCGTTCCTCGGGACGCCCGACCCCGGCTCCACCGCCGGACCGGGTCATAAGGATATCTCCTGTCTTCACATTGTGCATGATGTGGGGTTGCTTGATTTCGATCAACTCGCCGCCCCGCTGAATATAAGCCTTGTTAATACGTGTTTCCTCTCCACCCTGCCGACCTTCCCCTTGTGTGAACCAACCGTCACAAGCGCCCAGTGACAATCTGGAATCGGATCCCTCGTTGACGGCTTCCCAGGCGATACCCGGTGCGCTGCGCCACTTGCCTACCCCGTGGGCATCCGTCATGAATTCATATTGCTTGATGTGCCACGGGAACCTCACCATCTCTTCCTCTGCATCAGACTTGCTGACGACGCCGAGCGTTTCTCCGGTGCAGCAACACTGATATCCGTCATAACCGTAGACGGCTCCTGCGCCGGCATCGGGGCAGAACGTTACATAGACATACAAACGGTTATCCCTGGGGTCCCTGCCCACGATCACAGGGATCATCGCCCTGCCGTAAGGCGCAATCGCGCGCTCAGGCAAGGCTTGCGACAGCGTGGCCAGGACGCATTCCCATACCATCGCCCCGGCCAGGGAAGGGGCAGCCGCCACCAGGCTCCCCGGTTTGCAGTTCAGGAAGGTTCCCTCGGGAGCGATCACGTGAATCGCCCTCAAACTTCCCTCGTTATGAAAAGCGCTGAGCGCCGGGTCCAGGAACAGGAAACTGGTGCAGACGGCATCGCTCAGGGTGACCGAATAGCCTGCATTGCAGTAGCCCTTGCACTGTTCATCACTTCCGGTAAAGTCAAACGTGATCTTTCCATCCTGAATGGTCAACGTGCATCGGGCTGTCACCGGAACCCCGATGTTTGCGCCGTCGTCGTCGGTTTTCGCTTCAGCGTAGTAGGCGCCGTTGGGCCATTTCGAAATTTCAGCGCGCACGGCCTTTTCGGTTCGGTCCATCATTTCTTCAATACTGGCAAGGACCGTCTTCTTGCTATATCGGTCAAGTAACTCCAGCAGCCTGCGTTCGGCCACAGCCGTGCTGCCGATCAGAGAGCTGACCTCCCGCCGCATCATATCCGGGAGGCGATTATTGGCCAGGATTAAATCGACAATGTCCTCTTTCATCTGGCCTTTCTCCACCAGTTTAATGGGTGGGATATTGAGGCCTTCAGCAACCGAATCGACAGCCAGGTAATAAACACCGGGCTGAGCTCCCCCATTGTCCGGGACGTGGGTGCCCATGCAGGTGAAGAAGAGCAGTTCTTTTTTGTAAAAAATCGGGCGAATAAAGACCCAGTCGGGCAGATGAACGGCTCCCGCGAGAAAGGGATGATTGGTCATGAAAACATCGCCCGGGAAGATTCTTCCGGCGAATTTTTTCAGGACCGCCCTTATTGGAAAGCTGCTCGATATGAGGCGGCAGGGGAAGCCCTCAGGAATGGCGATGGCCTGGGCCCGAGCGTCCCATATCCCGTAGGCCAGGTCGTGCAGCGTTGTGGCCTGGACGCTCGTGGCCGTGCGCTCCATCGTCTCGCGCATTTCGCGGCAGACTCTCTGCATGAAATGCCAGATGGTGGAAATCGTGGTGGGATCAACCTTCACCTTAGCCATCTCACACTCTCCTGATCACATAGTTTTCGTATTCATCGAGGATGCAATCAAATTCCTTGGGAACGACGACGGTGGTTGTCGGTTCCTCAACGATGGCCGGTCCGCTGATCACGTTCCCGGGTTTCAACCGGGAGCT
>JAZDGZ010000656.1:0-2801 GCA_043806375.1 Pseudomonadota bacterium
AAAGGCAGAGTCTAACCCGTCGTTCCACCGGATCGCCTACGCTCCCGGTGAACTCATCGTTATATGAAGGATAGAATGAATCACGACTTCCATATCATTTCTCTCTGTAATACCAACTATTATCTGCTTAAATGCGATAGCGGCTTCTTACTGATTGATGCCGGGTGGGTCGGGAAGTATAAAGAGTTCAAGAAGGCTCTTGGCAGGCTCGGCATTGGAATAGGTTCAATCGTAACACTTTAGCTCTTTGAAAAAAAATGGCTTTTCTGCAAGAAAAAGCTGGCGTCAGAATCCTCTTTTTGCTATGTAGGTCTCCACATTGGGGATCTACATGGACGAGATTATCTTCCGCTATCGAGCCCGGCAATTGGGTATCCAGGATATCCGGTTCATTCAGGCTCTTATTTCGAAGCACTTCCAGCAAGGCAGGAGCCATATCTCCAGGGCCTTATGTGAGGTCTGGCAATGGGTTCAGCCCAACGGGAAGCTCAAAGAATATGCAGCACGGGACCTGCTGTTGCGCCTGGAAGAGCAGGGACTTATCGAGCTTCCCCCACGATTAAGACCGAAGAACAACCTCAAGGAGAAATCTTTTGACCAAGTCCCGCTTTTTCTCCATGAGCCTATTCATGGGTCAGCCGGAGAACATGACCGGCCTTGCATTGAAGTTGTCCACTCTCAAGGCAGTTACCTATGGGACTATTTAGTTCACCATCACCATTATCTGGGATTGCCCAAGTTGGTGGGCGAACATCTCAGATACCTGGTTTCCATCAACGGCCAAGTGGTGGCCTGTCTTTCCTGGGCAAGTGCTGCCTGGAAGGTCAAGGCCCGAGATCAGTTCATCGGCTGGGACGATGCGACCAAGCAGAGGAACCTTCACCTCATCGTCAACAACACCCGGTTCTTGATCCCCGACTGGGTCAGGGTCAAACATCTGGCCTCCAGGGTTCTGGCCCTGAGCCTCAGACGGCTGAGCGCGGACTGGCAAAAAATATATGGTCACCCTATCCATCTGGCAGAAACCTTTGTTGACATCAGCCGATTTGAAGGCACCTGCTACCGGGCGGCCAATTGGGTCTGCGTGGGCCAAACCAAAGGCAGCGCCAAGAAGGGCAACGCTTATCTCTATCATGGGCAGCCAAAGGCCATATACCTTTACCCCTTGCATCGTCATTTCAGGAGGTATCTTCTGGATGACCAGGGATGAAGCAAAGGCCATTTTGGCTCTGCCCCAAGACAAGGCCGTCCATGCCATTCTGGCCCTGGCCGAGAAGGCGGAGAAATACGATCAGCTCGTCGGTGGAGTGAGTCCCACCACCCCTTCCGGGATGACACCCGTTTATCTGAAGCCCACTCGATGCAAAAGGAGAAAGCCCCCTGGCAGAAAGAAGGGCCACCCGGGAATAGCCCGGCTTCGGCCAGAAAAGGTGGATCATTTCAAAGAGCATACTCTACAGTGTTGTCCTGAATGTCACGGTGCTGTGAAAGACCCTATCAAAACCTACACGCGGTATGTGGAAGACATTCCTCCTATTGAAAAGCCGGAGGTGACAGAGCACACCATCCATGGGTATTGGTGCTCAAGGTGCAAAAAGGTCGTTTTTCCTGCCCTTACGGATGCCTTACCCAACGCCATGATCGGTTTGCGCCTGGTGGTATTCACTGCCTGGCTCCACTATCTGGTTGGAGTGAGCGTCAATCACATCGTCAAGATCCTTTCCGTGGTGTGCCGCTTCACGATAAGCGCCGGGGGACTGACTCAGGCATGGAAAAACCTGGCCCGCATCCTGGAGCCCGCTTATGCGAACATCGGAGAAAAGATCTCTCGGAGCGGGGTATTGTGCGCCGATGAGACCGGGTGGCGACTCAATGGCATAACCCATTGGCTTTGGTGTTTTACGACCAAATCGCTCTGCTATTATCTGATCACCAAAAGCCGGGGTTCCCCTGTCATCCGAGAAGTTTTGGGCAGTGTATTCAGTGGGATTCTGATCTGCGACTTCTGGGGCGCCTATAACAAGATCAGTGCGTTGGCAAAGCAGAGGTGTTTCTATCATCTGTTCACCGAACTGGCCAAGGTGGATAAAGTCAACCAGTCTCCCAACTGGAAGGCCTTCCGGAAAACTTTAGCTCGCTTGCTCAAAGACGCCGTCCGGCTCTCCCAAAGAAAAGCCCGGCTCAGCCCAGAACAATACAATACCCGGGGCGACAGACTGTATCATCGCCTTGAGCAGATCCTTCGATCTAACCATCTTGACAAGGACGCAAAAAGGCTCGTCAAGAGACTCAAACGCCACAAAACTGAACTCTTCACCTTCTTGGAGCATGAAAACGTCAGCCCCTACAACAACCATGCAGAACAACAGATGCGCAAACCCGTCCTCGCAAGAAAGGTGTCCCAGCAAAACAGATCCGAGCAGGGGGCCAAAACTCAAGCCATCTTGATGAGCTTGTTTCGCACAGCAGAACTACAAGGGCAAAACCCCATCGAGGTGGTTCTAAGCCTGGCAAAATCGGCCATCGCCGACAACACAGTCAACGAGGTGTCACTCAAACTGGCAGCATAGTCTTTCAAAGAGCTAAAGTGATACCGAATTTCAAATTTCAAAGGGGAGGAAGTCATGGCTTTTGAAAAGGAAATGCAGCTTCTGGTGGATGCAGAGAGGGAGAGAAACGCCCTGGGGCCGGTTTCAGACCTGGTTCCGGGCGGCCTGTCCTTGGACGATGCCCACAGAATCTGCGAGAGGAACATTGAGAAACGGATCCAGGCCGGGCAGAAACTCGCCGGGTTCAAGATC
>JAZDGZ010000657.1:0-3689 GCA_043806375.1 Pseudomonadota bacterium
TGAGTTCATCCTCTGTGTAGTTGTGCAATTCTTCGTCAGAGTAGATTCTGAGTTCCTGGTACTTCAACTCCTTTTGCGGTTCCTTTGGTTCAAAAGCCATTATCCAAGCCTCCTTTTTTGAAATAAAAGGTTTTGTCCACTATAAAAAGGGGCGACCCCTAAAACAGTGCTAATCCTAGACTCACCTCCTCCGTCAAAATTCCAACGGTCTCTTTCGGGCGAATCGAGATAACCTTCTCGCGAAATAGGATTTTCTCCCCCCAGAGGTGAGAAAAACAACAGACCGTCGGTTTCGAGCGTCAAAAAATAATGATGCCGCGTCTCGCCCCAAAATATGGTTCATTTTTCGCCGACCGAGACGGCATCAATCAAAGCTGTTTTGGTCTGAAAATCGGGAATATAAGTCCCCCTCCCGAACAAAGGAACCCTTGCCCCAAAGGGCGCACTGAAAGAAGGGCTTCTGTTCAGGGGTGCAACAAGGCTGGTTTGCCCAAATACTGCGGCAACCAAGGGTTTTTAATCAGAATCGCCGCAAGTTGTCAATAAAAAAATCATATCGAAAACGCCGTATTATCTTATTCCTGATCACCAGCAAGGAGGCGTCAGACATCTGCAAGTTGAGCTTGCGAAATCCCGCTTGCGGGGGCGCCGCATCGTAGATCCCGCTGTTTTGTGCGGGAGGAGCGACGACTAAGGCGTATGAGACAATACGCCGCAGAACCTGCCCCTGCGAAAGCAGGGGTGATGCCGTGATGGTGGATCAGGGGCAATCTAATTCTATTGACCATCCCCTCCCGAGCCGCTCTGACCAATCTGTGGGAAGGGGAAAATGTTCCTTTTCCTAGCATATCAACGGCCCTCTCTCGCAGTCGGTCACGTGACTTTCCTGATTGCTTGAGCCCCTTTACTAAAAAAATGCTAGGCTCTCCATCACGGATTATCATATCGGCCCTGAAAGGGGCCTCCGGAAAGACGATCATCTCTCTAGGCCTGGCCTCTGCCTGGAGGAAAAGGGGCCACAAGGTTGCCCCTTTCAAGAAAGGCCCTGATTTTATCGATTCCGGTTGGCTCGCCTTTGCCTCTGCCCGGCCCTGCCACAACCTCGATCCTTTTATGATGACCGATCAGCAGATTTTGAGGTCCTTCCTGTCGAATTCGATGGACTCGGACGTCTCATTGATCGAAGGCAACCGAGGCCTTTTTGACGGCCTCGATCTGGATGGATGCTGCAGCACCGCGGAACTGGCGAGAATCCTCAAGGCGCCCGTGATCCTCATTGTGGACGTGACCATGGTGACCCGAACCGTGGCGGCCCTCGTCATGGGCTGCCAGAAATTCGATCCTCAAGTGGGCATTGGGGCAGTGATCCTTAACAGGGTGGCCGGTCCCCGCCAGGAGTCCCTGGTAAGAAACGCCGTTGAACAATACTGCGGGATCCCGGTGGTTGGGGCTATCCCAAAACTGAAGGAAGACATATTCCCTGAAAGGCACATGGGTCTTATCCCGCATCTGGAGAGGCTCTACGCCGAACGGGCGATCGAGGGGGTCAGGACCATTGTGGAGGAAAATCTCGATCTCGAGGCCCTATGGAGATTGGCCAATGAAGCCGGACCCATAGGTCGGGACGTGGCGCTCGATCAGAAGGGGACGGGCCCCAGTCCCTGCCTCGACCCGCTACGCATCGGGGTCATCAGAGACAATGCCTTCTGGTTCTATTATCCGGAAAATGTCGAGAAGCTCAAGGGCCTTGGAGCTGAGATAATCGAGATTGATTCCCTCGCCGAGCAGGAACTTCCTGACCTTGACGCCCTGTATATAGGGGGCGGGTTTCCTGAAACACAGGCCGGTGTCCTGGCGGGGAACCAGAGATTCAGGGCCTCCCTGAGGCGGGAGATCGAAAAGGGCCTCCCTGTCTATGCCGAATGCGGGGGCTTGATGTACCTGGGAGAAAGCCTTTTCGTAGATGGAAAATCTTTTCCCATGGTGGGGGCCTTTCCAGTCGAATTCGTTCTCGAGAAGAGACCTCAAGGCCATGGTTATACCATCCTTGAGGTCATCCACGAGAATCCTTACTATCCCCTCGGGGAATTGCTAAAAGGGCATGAATTCCACTATTCAAAACCGGTCTTCCTCAGATCGGAGAAGTTCACCCCTGTTTTTAAAGTCCGGCGGGGGAGGGGATTCGACGGTGAAGGTGACGGGCTCTCCACGAAAAACGTCTTGGCCACCTACACCCATCTCCATGCAGGAGGCTACCCTCAATGGGGAGAGTCCTTTTTCAGAAGAGCCTTAGAGGCGAAGGCCTCCAGAAAACTCGAATTTTTGAAATGATCCCAAAAACAGGGATTGACATTGGAGGGAATTTAAGTTATAAAAATGGGCTGCAAAAGAGTAAGTCGTTAGGATAACTAATAAAAGGAGGTTCTAGTCCATGCCAACGGTAGAATTTGAAGGAAGCACCTACAATGTCGATGAAGACGGCTTCATTGATGATTTCAACAACTGGAACGAGACCTGGGTAAACTATGTAAAACTGAGCGAGGGGATCGAAAACCTCACTGACGAACACTGGACGGTGATCAAGGTCCTCCAGGATTATTACAAGAAAAACGGCATTGCTCCTATGGTCAGGATCCTTTCAAAGGTCACAGGGTTTAAACTGAAATATATCTACGAACTGTTTCCCTCAGGACCGGGTAAGGGTGCTTGCAAGATGGCAGGACTGCCCAAGCCGACCGGTTGCGTCTAATCCACCCCCTTTCAGCCGACATTCGTTTTTCAGCTTCTTTGAGGGCACAAAATGAGTTTCCTTCTTATCTTGTGCCCTTTTTCTTTCCTGTCGCCCAGGTCCCCTTTTTTATCAAATAAATGGAAACCATTGGACTTCATGATTCGAAATTCCTTGTTCGACATTCGATATTAAGTCCGTTCATGAACACGGTTATTAGGTTGGGGTCCTAGGCCTTGGATTGGGAGGAGGGAGAGCTTATCTCCCCATAGAGTTCCGGCCTCCTGTTCGGGAGGAAATATTTCATCCGGTGGGTCCTCATTTCTTCCAGGGTTTTGCCTGATAACTTCACCTGCAGCATCCTCTCCCCGTGGCCGTCATAACTCCCTATGCAATTACCCGCGGGATCCAAGGCCAGGGAAACCCCGGGGAAGGAATAACCCTCATCCGTCCTCCCCACCTGGTTACAGGCGACAACAAAAAGGGCGTTGTCAAAGGCGCGGCCGGGAAGATGCCTCAGCCAACTCTCCCTTTTCTCTTTCGGCTCTCCCCAAGGGGAAGCGTGGGGGATGAAGAGGATCTGTGCCCCTTTGAGGGCCATCAGGGTGCTGATCTCCGGAAAGTGAGACT
The DNA here is from genome assembly GCA_043806375.1 of Pseudomonadota bacterium. Classification (GTDB taxonomy): domain Bacteria; phylum Desulfobacterota; class DSM-4660; order Desulfatiglandales; family HGW-15; genus JAZDGZ01. The sequence continues at coordinate 3,359 of JAZDGZ010000657.1, forward strand.
CGTAACAGAGCTGCACCCCGAAGACGATATCCCGGTATCGGAAGACCTCGATCTCCTGACCGGCCTGATACTTTCCCTTTTCAGGGGGTGAAAGGTGGGTCTTTCGGTAAAGGCCGAGCATTCCCTCAGGCCCTGCCACTATCTGGGTGATATAGGGTCTTTCCTTATCCCGGATCTCTATGAGGCCCGCAAGGATGACCAGACCGCTGGTCCCGGCCAAGGCCTCGATCCTTTCAATAATCTCCCTCGTTACGGAAGGGGCATACACCCCTTCCGGGTCCTTTAGGGTATAGCCGGATATCGAGAGTTCAGGAAAGCAGATGATGTCAAC
>JAZDGZ010000658.1:0-2884 GCA_043806375.1 Pseudomonadota bacterium
ATTGTCGGAAGGCTACCTCAATACTGGGTCCCAAAATCATGGCAAGGACGAACGGAGCCAGATCATAATCCAGTTTCCGAAAGACATAACCCAGAATCCCAAAACTCAGAAGAACCAATAAATCGAAGGTGCTCAAGTTTACCGAGTAGGTTCCAACGATGCATATCAATAGGATGATTGGAAATAGAATACGGAAAGGCACTCGAAGGATGTTGACAAAGATCCCCACGAAGGGAAGGTTAAGAATGATCAGGATCACGTTTCCAAGATACATGCTGGCTACCAGGCCCCAAAATATTTGGGGTTGTTGGGAGATGAAAAGGGGACCGGGTTGGACACCGTGAATCAATAAGGCGATCATCATGACCGCAGGACCGGGCCCTGTGGGGATCCCCATGCCCAGAAAGGGGATCATCGCGCCTCCGGTGGCGGCGTTGTTTGCCGTCTCAGGCCCGGCCACTCCCTCGATGCGACCGGTTCCGAACTCTTCCGGTCTCTTGGCCACTCGCTTCTCAACCATGTAACTGACGAAGCTGGCCAGGATATGGGCCGCCCCGGGCAAGAGGCCGATCAGAAAACCAAGCCCTGTTCCACGAAGAACGGGGCCGAATGAGTCTTTAAGCTCTTTGCGAGTCGGCAGGAGTTCCTTGAATTTCACCTTGTGTATGATCCGTACCAAGCTCCCCTCGGTGGAAGACAGAACTTCCCCGATCCCGAACGCCCCCATTGCAACGGGCAGTATCCCGAGACCATCGTAAAGGTCTTTACTGCCGTGAGTGAAACGCAGCACCCCGGTGAGAGGGTCCATGCCGATGGTGCCGATCAGCATGCCCATGAAGACCATGGGCATGGTCTTAAAGAACGAACTCCTCCCCAGGGACCCAAGGAGGATAAAGGCTATGAGAAAGACGGCGAACATCTCCGCAGGACCGAATTTCATGGCAAAATCCGCCAAGACGGGCGCCAAAAGCATGAGGCCTATAATACTCAAGGTCCCTCCCACCCAAGAGCCCCAGGCGGAAATAAAAAGGGCGGCGCCCCCTCGACCCTTGAGAGTCATCTGATATCCGTCAATGCAGGTCACGATAGACGCAGATTCACCCGGAATGTTCATCAAAATAGAGGTTGTCGAACCGCCATACATGGCCCCATAATAAATCCCGGTAAGCATAATGATGGCGCCGGTTGCGTCAAGCTGAAAAGTAGCCGGAATAAGAAGCGTAATTCCAATGAGCGGCCCTACACCAGGCAGAACTCCTACGATAGTACCCCACAGGCATCCTATGAAGCAAAGGTAGACGTTATGAAGGCTGAGCGCTGTCTGAAATCCGTTAAAGAGGTGATTCAGAACATCCATCTAAATGACTCCCATTGATGAAAGGCCAAGACCGATGGAGGGTCAAAACGGTAAAAGCCCCTTGGGTAACTGGACGGCAAGAACTTTTCCGAAAAAATACCAGGTTCCTCCCGCAATACAGATGGCGAGACCCATGGCAGCCCAAAATTTGAAACGGGAAACCCAGAGAAAAGTAAGAAACAGGTAAAGGGATGACGCCACCAAATATCCCAGCAAGGTGAATGACAGGATAAATGCTGCGCTGAGCACCACAATTTTCAAGGGGGTCAGGAAATTTCGGAATAACCCACGCAAGTCGAACCTCGTCTTTTCCCCGCCCCTCCCCTTACCGAGAATCAACCACAAAACGCCTGAAATACACAGCAGGATCGAAAGGCAAAAGGGCAGTATTCCCGGACCAGGCTCGTTCAATCTGCCCATAGGAAGTTGAGAGGAAAGAATCAATCCATAAATTCCTGTAAAGAGAAAAAATAGACTCCCGGTACGTTCTTTATTCATATCAGTCCCTATTCACAAACACGATCTTGGTTCTCGCAGCGGGGAGGGTCGAACCCCCTCGCTTCAAGGCAAGGGGGTTCACTCTCTTATTTGTTACCTAGTTCTTTGCTTCCCCTTTAAGCTGTTTAAAGAGTTCGGTGAAATTCTTTGATTCACTTTCCATGAATTTGTTCACGCCGGCACTATCTTTGAAAATGACGTCAGACCCGGGTTGCTCTAAGGTCTTGACGAAGGTTGGGTCCTCGGTCACTTTCTTGACGACATTTTCAAGCTTTTCCAGAACAGGCTTCGGAGTCTCTTTGGGTGCCCAAATGAGCGAGAGGGTCACCCACTCGTAGTCAATGCCCAGTTCCTTGAATGTCGGGATGTCCGGGGCAGCCTTATATCTTGTAGGGGTTGTGACCGCCAGGATTCTCACCTTCTTGCCTTCCGCAAGAGGATAGGCCGCCGTGAAACTCATGGCACCGAAATCCGCGTGTTTGCCTACAACGGCAGCAACCGCCGGTCTGCCCCCCGTATAGGGAACATGGCGAAATTTCACCCCAGCGACTTTCATCATCATCTCCACAGCAATGTGGGATGGATGATTGATTCCGCCGGAGGCAAAAACATATTCGCCCGGCTTGGCCTTGCCATCATTAATCAGATCAGACAATGTTTTCCATGGGCTGTCGTAAGGGACGGCGATCACGAAAAGACCCTGGGCGAAGGCTCCAATGGAAATGAAATCATCCAGGGTTATGAGCGGCTTCCTGTCGTTCGCGATCTCCCATTCTATAGGAAGCAAAAAGACGTTTGAGGACAGGACCAGGGTGGAGCCGTCGGCAGGGGCATTGGCGCATGCCTGCAAGCCGATCATCCCGGCGGCGCCTGCCTTGTTGACGACAACGCAAGGCTGCCCCAAAATCTTTTCGGCGGAAGATGCGAATGCCCTGACGTGAAGGTCTCCTTCGCCTCCCGGAGCCATAGGGCATATAAGGGTAACTGGTCTGGTAGGGTAATCTGCCGCAGCAACAGGGAAATTCCCCA
>JAZDGZ010000659.1:0-3199 GCA_043806375.1 Pseudomonadota bacterium
TAGCCGATGGCGGCCCAGCCGATGGTCATGGTGTTCAGGTTGTCGCCGGCCTTCACCGTCAGAAATGCACCCCTTTTGATCTGATCGATCACCTTTTCAGCCACGGACATGTAATCCACCTTCTTCATAAGAAATTCCTCCATTTCAGTGCTGACCAAAATCATGCTTGTCCAAAATAAGATTTTTACCCGCCATCAGTCTGGCGGGTTCACACAGGCACAGCCTCCGGCCCGTAGGGCCTACGCCCCGGAGGGAGGACACAGAGAGAACTTTTTGTTTCTCGGGAGATCCGCCGTCGCTGAAGCTATGGCAGGACAGGTACCGAGAAACAAAAACCGTCTGCCCTAATACGTCTACAGGTTGATCTGCAACGGACAATTCCTCTTACTAGTCCCAAGTCTTTGGAAATCGGGCTATGAAGAATACCTCTGTCATGAATTTGATTTGAGAGGTTTACCCGCCAGACTTATGGCGGGTTCATCCGCCTCTGGTGGATTTACCCAGTTTCGCATCGCCAGGGCAGGGGCGTGGCCTTCCCCCTTGCCCCTTGCTCTCAGCGGGATCTTCGACCTGCGCCTTTTATCACTCCTCCCTGAAGCCCCAATAGGGATATTCCAGGGCGTAATCGGCGACGTGGCCCGGGTTGTTCTCTCTGCTTGCCACGAGCCATAGGGTGCTCTTCCTCTCCCCTGAGGAGAAGGGGTCCAGGGGGTCCCAGTTGGGCGCCAGGATCAAGGCGTTGTCTGCGCTATACTCGATGTCGCCCGATTCCTTGAAGGAACCGAGATCAGGTTTTTCATCGTAACGCCCACTCGCACCGCGGGACAGTTCAGAGACCACTAGAAAGGAAACATTCTGGTCGTCCCGAATGGCCTCCATATGCCGGAGCCATTCATCGATCCCTGTTCTCCGCTCCGAGAGATTCTTGAAGGGCAATTTGTGGAGGCTGTCGATGACGACGAGGGTGTCATCCCTTCGCGTCTCGTGGTGCAAAAAGTCGATCTGCCGCCTCATGACATCGGGGCTCAACTTCCTGTCCGTGACAATCTTAAAGTATTGGAGCAGATTTCTGAACTCCAGGCGCGCCTTTTCAATTCTCTTCGAGATCTCTTCTGCCGGCGCTTCAAGCCTGATCTCCTTTTCAGAAAGCCTGCTCAGCCGACAGAGGGTCCTCACGTAGATGTTCTGGCGGCCGTTCTCAAAATCGTAATAGATGACCGGGACCTTTCTCTTGGCCATCTCTGTGGAAATCTGCATAAAAAAACAGGATTTTCCGGCCTTGGGCTGCCCCCCCATGATGTTTATACCTCGAATGCCGTTGAGGGCCCGGTCCAGTCTCTCGAAACCGGCCTCCATTCCCAGGATGCCTCGCCCCTTTTCCCTGTCGAGCTGCTGGAAAAACCGGTGGTGCTCTTTTTCGGAAGAGGAAAAGGGTGAAAAGGATTCAGAGACCTTTATCATGGAAGAGACGACCGCCCTGACTTCCTTCTCCTTCTCTCGTGCCAGGTGGCAAAGGGTGTACCCGCGCCTGTAGGCGGACGGCCATTTCAGGATCCTCGCCTTGAATCCGAGCCTTGTGGCCAGCGAGCGCGCCGCGAGCTGCGCCTCCGGCGAATGATTCATGAGAAGAAGGACATGGTTGATGTTGGCCAGCCTTTCCTGGCCCAGGACTTCCAGATTTGCAAAGACAGGCACCGCGATTCCGGGATAACCCAACTCCCTCAGGACGAGAAGATTGTTTTCCCCTTCCGTGACAAAGAGGGCCCCATTTTCACACCTTTCGATCTCCTGGACGTTAAAAACCCGAAATTCTTCCGCAAAAAAAGTCTCGTCCCCGTGCCAGAATTGGTCCTCTTCCCTGCCGGGCAAGACGCACCGCGCCGCATAGCAATTCCCGTCCTCCTGGTAATACGGATAGACCAGATATCTCCCGTTGTAGCCGATCCTCATCTCCTCCACCACGGCCTTGGATGCACCCAATTCCCTGAGATGGGCGTATTCGCCCTCCCCCAGGAGGGTTCCGAACCGCTTGATCTCGTGGTTGAGATTCTTGGTCGGGTAGATGATGTCACGGACATGGGCCTCGCGATCAGGATCATAGCCGGGCACCTTGAAAGGGTCTATCCCCATGATTTTGCCAAAGTAGAGGGGGAAGCCTCCGGGCCTGCACCGGCTCAGGCACCTGAAATAGCCCGTAAAAAGGGTTCCCGGATCCAGGTAGGCGACAAGCACCCCTTGTTTCTCACTCTTATCGGCTGCGCAAATGGGGCAGGGTGCCTTGAGGATGGCTCCCTCTATCTTTGCCCCGGGAACATGTTCCAGGTAGAAATCTCGGACCTCGTCATGATGATCCATAGGCCGTTTCTCCATTGCCGTGGGGTTGTGACACTCTAGTGTAGTGCGTCTGACGCTTCTTTACATTAATTCCGAAGGCGTCATTCCCGCGAAAGCAGGAATCTCCTCAGAAACACTGGATTCCGGGTCTAGCCCGGAATGACGAACGAAGGAAAGGGATTTATGAAGCACTACACTGCTCTTTGAAATAGATCGATGATCGGGTTGGTCATGCATTTTATACCATAGGGCACTAGAATAGGCAAAGGACAAGAAATTTCAACCGATTTGACACGCGGTACCTTCTGCCTTATATTCTTCGCGAACAATCCGGATAGGGAGGGTTTTTGCTCATCCATTCAACGAGAGGCAAATTTCTGGGTCGTGCAAAGGGGTTGAAAACCAGTCGCCTTTTCCCTATGGCCATGGTTCTCTTTATCTCCCTTTCACTGGTCATGCCAAACCTCGTCAGCCCTTCCCCGGCCCGCGCCGCAACGGTCCAGGTTGAGGTGGTCCACTCCCGGGACGGATATGAGGTTGGTAAGAGCCATGCCTTGCTTTTCCGTCTCAAGACCTCGCACCCCTGGTATATCCACAGCACAAAGACAGATGAAGCGGGGTTTATCCCCACGGTGCTCTCCTTTCAAGATCGGCCCGGCCTGCGGTTGGAATCCCTTCGGTTTCCTGCTCCTGAGGTCAAAAAATTCGATTATACAGAGCAGGCCGTCGAGGTCTATTCAGGCGATGTTCTGGTGGAAGCAACCCTGGTGGTCACAAAAGAGGCTTTCAACGGAAAGCAAGAGATCACGGGGGAACTCACTTATCAGGCCTGTTCCTCAAAGGCCTGCCTCCCGCCTGAAAGGGT
>JAZDGZ010000660.1:0-3341 GCA_043806375.1 Pseudomonadota bacterium
AAATGGCAGCAGTGTAGCCCGCAGTGCCAAAATAAGCGGCATGCCCGAGAGAGGGGAGATCAGCGTATCCCATGAGAAGATCCAGGCTCATGGCAAAGATGGTGAAAATGAGAATCTTGACTAACAAACTCTGCAGATAGGTAGACAGAAAGGGAGGCACCACCGCCAGGATCAAGCCAACCAGGAGAAAAAGGGCTATCAACAGGCGTTTAGCCCCCATGTTTCCTTCCAGGGTTTGAAGGGTTGTCATCACTTTAGGTCTTTCTCCCTAAGAGCCCGGAGGGTTTAAAGAGAAGGACAAGAATCAGAGCCAGGTAAACAGCAAAGTAAGCCAACCCCGGATAAAAGGCCTTGCTGAAGGCGTCCAAAAGACCAACGATGAGGCTTGCAAGGGCGGCGCCGGGTATGGAACCTGTTCCCCCAACGACCACGACAATGAGTGCCAGTAAAAGGGCGTCCATCGCAACCTCGGGGTAGGCCCCCACGATGGGGACCCCCAATATGCCCGCAAACCCGGCAATGAAGGAGCCAAGGCAAAAAACCAGGGTGAAGATAAGGCCGATGTTGATGCCCAAGCCCATGGTCATTTCCCTGTTGTCCATGCCGGCACGAATCATGGCGCCGATTCTCGTCCTGTTGAAAAGGTAAAGGCCAAGGCCTATGACCACCCCGGCCACGACAATGACCAGGCGGTAATAGGGAAAGGAAAGCTCGCCGATATGGATGGCCCCGGAAACGGGCGTGGTCACGATCTGGGGTATAGTGCCCCAGATCCAGGTCGCCGCATTGGTCAGGATATAGATAAAGCCAAAGCTGATCAAAACCTGCTCTAAAATGTGGCCATGGAGATGGCGAAGAAACCATCTTTCCTTCGCAAATCCGATCAGGGCCGCACTGAGTCCGCCTCCCAGGGCAGCCAGGATGAAGTGGTATCCTTCCCGGGCCAGGGAGATCCCAACATAGGCCCCAAAGAGAAAGAGGGCTCCATGAGCCAGGTTAAGCACGCCCATGAGGCCCAGGATCAATGAAAGCCCGGATGCAAGGAGGAACAGAACCGCTCCGAAAGAGAGGCCATTGAGCAGATTGATGAAAAATCCCTCCAACCTTCACTCCTTGAAAAGAGCGGAAGAAGGGCCTAAGCCCCTCTCCCGCTGAATACGTCGATTCCGAATACTTGGTTACAGGTTATATCTTCTATCGCGGTTGGGTATCCCTGTATGTGTGAACGACCTGCCACACATACTCCCCGCCCACCTTGGCCACTTTTACGATGTATACGTTAAAAATCCCGGCGCCTTCCGGAGTAAAGCTGAGCGGACCGATGGGCGTATCCTTTAGCTTGAGGCCCAAAACGGCTGCTCTGAGGGTGTCAGGTTCGGTATTTCCTTTGGCTGCCTTCAACCCTTCCAATAGCACGTATTGATTCATGTAGCCGGCCACGACAACCCCGTCGCCGGGCGGAAGCCCTGCGTGCTTTTTCTTGTATCTTTCAACGATAGACTTGTTGATCGGGTTATCGAGGGTCGAGGCATAAGAACTGGGTCCGGTAATGCCCAATGCCATATCGCCAAGTTGCGGCAGAATATCTTCATCTATAATACTGGAGGCGAAAGCGGCGATCATGGGCATCTTGGCGGCAACCCCATATTCCCGGTACTGCGATATGAGGCGAAGCGCCCCGGGGCCTGCCACCCATGCACTTAAGGCATCGGCCGACTTCAAGGCTGCAAGGTAGGGCGCGAAATCGACATTGGCCACAGGAAACCACTGTTCCTGGACTATTTCGCCCCCTTTTTCCTTGAATCCATCCATGAAGCCGCCGACAAAAGCCCGCCCGGCAATGTAGTCCGGCCCCAAGGTGGTCACCTTCTTATAACCCAGTTCATCGGCGGCATACCAACCCATGGGGGCGCAGGTCTGTTCCTGCGTTCCCTCAAAGACGATCAGGTAGGGGTACTTGGCAATCAATCCCTTCGGGAACTGCCTGGCCTTGAAGTTGAGGACCTTGTTCTTGTTCACATAGGGTTGAATGGCATTGGCGACACCCGAATGGTTCGGCCCGATGATGGCAATGACCTTGTCTCTTTCCACCAATTTCCGGGCCTTGGAGAGCGCGGTGGTCGGGTCAGTGGCGGAGTCCTCCACGATCAGTTCTATCTTTCTGCCGGCAACCTGCCACTTCGCATCATCCAGGGCCATCTCGATCCCTTCCCTAGCCTTCGGGCCCTGATGGAGCAGGGCGCCGGTCAGGGGTAAGAGGGCCCCGATTTTTATGGGACCCGAGGATTCTGCCGCCATGCCGGGAGTTGTGAGAAAAGGAGAGAAAAAAATGAGGCTAAAAATGAAGATACATACAACAACAGGTAATACGTGTTTTCTTCGACTCATCAGACTACCTCCCTCTTATGCCAATGATGTGAAAGTTTTCCGGCAGTCGGTCTGTTTGTTAAGGCCCCTGGGCCGCTGTCAGACCTTGTAATCTCTGCCATGTTAAAGACTCGTATCCACTGACAAAGAACATAGGAGAATACACCTTTTGCGTCAAGGAAAATAATTTCGAAGGCAGGTATTTTATTCGCCTGTGACGACGTGTAGCTATGATGTAACTACTTTATTACAACCCTTCATTATTATACTGCTCCTCTTTCTTGCATCACCAGGAGATCTTTTCATGAGACCCCTATGCCTGCGATGATCATCTTCTTGACCCAGCGTCACCATCCCAAAGATAGAATCCTCGTTGAGGTTGTGTAGGCATGCAGACAACGATGCACAACCATTGCTCGTAACTGTCTCTCTTAACCGCAAGTTTCTTATTCCCGGTCGCGTCTTTCCGGGTCTTGTTTCTCTTTTGCCAACTTATTTTCTATATCCTCACGGAGGGCCTTTTTTGAAACCTTGTCTACATTTGTGTGAGGAAAAGAATCCACTATTTCGAGACGCTCCGGGTACTTGAATTTCGCGACTTTCTTTTTCGCCAGATGTTCTATCAGATCTGTAAGGGTCAGTTCGGCGCCTCCTTCGGGAATGACATAGGCACACGTCTTTTCTCCCAATTCAGGGTCAGACATGGGGATGATAGCCACACGATTGATCTTGGGGTGGTCGATCAGAAGGTCCTCCACCTCTTCGGCACTGATCTTTTCACCCCCCCGATTAATGACGTCTTTCCTTCGGCCTTCCACGATCATGTTCCCTTCATCGTCCAGCCGCACAAGGTCGCCCGACCAGTAAAACCCGTTGGAGTCAATCACCTTGCGGTTATAGTCCTCCGCCTTATAGTAACCCCGAATGGTATAGGGTCCCCGGCAGATCAACTCGCCTATCTCCCCGCGCGGGAC
>JAZDGZ010000661.1:0-2693 GCA_043806375.1 Pseudomonadota bacterium
CCCAAGCCTGTAAGGGATTTAAACATCTTTAAACCTCGATAGGAAAGCTCGATAAATTGTTGCCGGACAGCCTGTCGAGGATCATGGTAAATTACCCCTTTAGGTGGGTTTAGGATCATCTCATTTCACCCCCGGGATCACGTTAATTCACCCCCCCCTGTTGGCTTAGAGGGCCTAATCGTTGTATGTCCTTCAGGCATCTGCTTGAGGGAGGTAGGCGATGGCAAGGAGGGAAGTGACAATGAATGAGATTGTGGAGATGATTTACCAGTGGCACCAGGGAGCCGGATTCAAGACGATCCGGCGTTCCCTGGGTTTTGATCGCAAAACTATTCGAAAATACATCCATTTTGCCCAGATGGCAGGGGTAACTCGATATGACCCTTTTCCGGAGGAATCGGAGTTGATCGCCAGCCTCAAGGGGGTGACGAGCTCTGGGCTTTTGCGGGAGACACCGGCTCGGGATCTGTTGGCTCCTCATCGAGACTGGATGGCCGAGTTGATCAAGGATAAGAATATGACGGCCAAGCAAGCGTGGCGTCTTTTTCGAGAGAAAACGGATCTTCCCGTGAGCTACCCTACGGTGAAACGCTACCTGAGGGCTGAGTTTCTGTTTGGTGGGCCTGCGGTCACCGTTCGACTGGAGGTTGAGCCGGGCAGCCAGGGGCAGGTAGACTTTGGATATGCCGGGATGATGGTGGACCCTCTCAGTGGTAAAGCACGCCGTGCCTGGGCCTTTATCATGGCGCTCTCTTACAGTCGGCACCGATTTGTCAGATTTGTCTTTCGCCAGGATGTTTCCACCTGGATAGACTGCCATGTGAGGGCCTTTGAGTTCTTCGGGGGAGTTCCCGCTTGCGTTGTCCTTGACAACCTCAAGTCGGGGGTGGTGAAGGCGGATATCTACGACCCCATCCTCAACAGGGCCTATGCTGAACTGGAGAGGCATTACGGTTTTGTGGCCGACCCTGCAAAAGTCGCGGCCCCCAAGCTCAAGGGCAAGGTGGAAAGAGGGGTGGGGGTGGTTCGCAAGCACCTCCTTGCAGGCCGCACCTTCCTGGACGTGGATGAAGCCAATGAGAGGGCTTTGAGGTGGTGCAGGGAAGAGATCGGCATGGAAATCCACGGGACCACAAAAAGAAAACCCTATGAGGTCTTCCTGAAGGAAGAGTCTTTGCACCTCAAGCCCCTTCCCCCAGAAGCCTTTGAATGTCCTCAATGGAAAGAGTGTACTGTCCATCCTGACCATCATGTGGTGTTCGATCAATCCTATTACTCTTTGCCTACCCGGTTTATCGGGCGCAAGGTCATGGTGAGGGGAGATACCCGGCTCGTTCGGATCTTCCTCGATGCCCAGTTGATCAAGACCCATCTGAGGGCTCTCCGCCCAGGGACGTGGGTGACAGACACATCGGATTACCCTCCCGAGAAGCTGGCTTATCTCATGCCCACGCCTACCTACTGCCGCAAAAGGGCGGCTGAAGTGGGACCCCAGACCGAGACTGTGGTCCGCAAAATCCTCTCCGATCATGCCATGCGCAACCTGCGCAAGGCCCAGGCCATCTTGCGGTTGGCTGAAAAATACGGCAACGCGCGCATGGAGGCGGCCTCCTACAGGGCCCTTTATTATGACAACCTCCACTATCGGGCCATCAAACGCATCCTGGAAAAGGACCTCGATGAGGAACTCACCCCTGAGCCTGTCGAGGTGTCCCTCTCCCCCTTAGGCTTGAGCTTCCTCAGAGACCCTGCCTACTTTGTCCCGGCAAAGGAGGTGGCTTCATGAATCTCAACCATCAACTCGAAACACAGCTCAAAGTCCTCCGCCTTGGTGGCTTGATGGAAACCCTCGAACCTCGGCTCCAGGAGGCCCAAAGTGTATCTCTGGGGTATGTGGAGTTTCTCCAGCTCCTGGTTCAGGACGAAATCGAAAGAAGGGAAGCCAAAAAACTATCCCTTCGCCTAACGCGAGCCTCCTTCGAGGAGCAAAAGACCTTGGAGGCCTTCGATTTTGCCTTTAACCCCAAGATCAACCGTAAACTCATCCGGGATCTTTCCACCTGCACCTTTGTGGAGAAAAAAGAGCATGTCCTCCTTTACGGTCCTGCGGGCACGGGGAAAAGCCATATCGCCCAGGCCCTCGGCCATCAGGCCTGCCGCAGAGGCTACGATGTCCTTTTCACCAAGGCCGCGAAGCTCTTCCGTCATCTTCTGGCCGGCCGGGCTGATCAATCATGGGAGAAGCGAATCAAAAAATACCTTCACCCGGATCTGCTCATCATCGATGACTTCGCCTTGACCGCCCTTACCCCAACCCAGGCAGACGACTTTTATGAGCTCGTCTCCGAGCGACACCTCAACTCCTCTATCGTCATCACCAGCAACCGGCCCCCTCAGGACTGGATCGCGCTTTTCCCGGACCCCGTGATGGCCAACTCAGCCCTTGATCGCCTATCCCATCACGCTCATCACTTAATCATGGAAGGAGAGTCGTATCGAAAGAAACTAAGACCAAAACCTTTAAACCCCTCTACCCCGAAAGGGGGGAATTAAGATGATTCCGAGGGGGGTGAATTAACGTGATCCTTGACAAATGCCGGAATGATCTGGTCCTAGGGCTGGCTGCCGGTCGTTGCCGCAGCAGGATTTATTAGTGTCTGAACCGCAGTGTAAAATCTGGATATTCGAAATAA
>JAZDGZ010000662.1:0-12333 GCA_043806375.1 Pseudomonadota bacterium
CGAAAGCTGCTTTGGCAGAGGAATGAGGAGATGGAGAGATAGCTCATAGTGAGGGTATCGAGGCCATAGGGTTTGGGCAACGGCCCATCAAGAGCCAAACACGTCATTCAAAAAGGAGGGGATTATGAAGAAGGAAAAAAAGGGAGTAGAGGGGAAGGGGATCAGTCGAAGGGATTTCATGAAAACCACCGCCGCCGTGGGCATGGCTACTGCCATGGGATCCATCGGGTTTCCCGCAGTGCTCAGGGGCGCGGAACTTAAGGAGATCCTGATCGGCCACATTTACCCCCTTTCGGGCTTTCTGGCTTTCGACGGTCAAGAAATGAAGAAAGCGACGGAGTTTGGAGTCCAGCAAGTGAACGCCGCAGGAGGGATAAAATCGTTGGGTGGGGCAAAACTCAAATTGCTGGATGGGGACAGCGAAGGAAAGCCCGAAAAGGCTATTTCGGAAGTGGAGCGTTTGGAGCGGGCCGGAGTGGTGGCCATCACAGGGTGCTACCAGTCGGCCGTGACCATTGTGGCCACCCAGATGGCGGAGAGGCAAAAAGTTCCTTTCGTGATTTCAGTGGCAAGCGCGGAAGAGATCACAAAACGGGGGTTCAAATACACCTTCCGTATTCAGCCCACATCGAGCATGTTTGCAGATCAGGCCCTGAAGTATATGACGGATATCGCCAAGGCTAAGGGTCAAAAGGTCAAGACCATTGCCTATCTCCATGAAAGCACCCAGTTTGGCACCGCACTGGCCGACTTCACTGTGGAATACGCGCCGAAGTATGGTTTGGAGTTGATCCTCCGTGTCCCCTATTCTACGAAGGCCGCTGATCTATCCACCGAGGTGGGAAAGATCAAGGCGGCAGGGGCTGATTTGATCTTTGACAGCGGATACTTCGGCGACGGTGTCCGGGTGCTGCGGACGATGCGAGACCTGCGGGTGAATGCTAAGGCTATCGTCGGAATTGCAAATGGTGCCTTCAGTCATCCCAAGTTCATCCAAGAGCTGGGGAGTCTGACCGAACATGTGATGGACAGCAATTACCAGATCAACCCAAGAAGTGAATTCGCCAATAAGACTTTGGCTGAGTTCAAGAGCAAGTTTGGAACGGATATGAGTCCATCTATGGCTTATGGCTACCAGCCCATCCCGGTTATTGCAGACGCTTTGGAGCGGGCAAAATCTGCGAAGCGCGAGGACCTGAGAGAGGCTCTGACCAAGACGAACTTCACTCACCATATTCTGCCCCAGGGGCCAATCGTTTTTGGACCGGATGGCCAGAACAAGAATGCCAATACGCTGCTGATGCAGATTTTGAAAGGCAACATCGAAGAAGTATGGCCTGAGGAATATTCAACGGCCAAGGTCGTCTTTCCCGTCCCCTGACACGTCACCGGCTCCCCTGGAGGAAAAACCCTCCAGGGGATGATGGACATTTCGGGCTTGTGATCATGAATCTGACTTTCGTTATCCAATCCCTGGTAAACGGCATTTTGATCGGCGCAGTGTACAGCCTTATAGCCATCGGCTTGACACTGATTTTCGGCGTCATGAACATCATCAATTTTGCCCACGGGGCACTGATGATGCTGGGGGTCTTTTTCACCTACTGGCTGTTTACGCTGGGGCACGTCGATCCCTATCTCTCGATTTTGTTCGTTGTTCCATTCATGTTTCTGATCGGCGCTACCTTTCAGAGAGTCTTGATACGGCCCATCATGAACGCCCCGGAACACAATCAGCTCTTTTTAACCTTGGGGGCCATGTTGTTTCTTCAGAATTTGGCGGTGTTCCTTTGGTCACCTGACTACCGGATCATGAGAACCCCATACAGCGGAGTGAATTTCTATGTAGGAGAGATTGCACTCTCCGTGGCTCACCTGCTCGCTTTCGGGATGGCCATCGTGTTCTCCGCCATCCTCTATCTCATTCTTTATAAAACAGACCTGGGGAGGGCCATTCGCGCGGCGAGCGAGGAGCGGACAGGGGCCCTGCTGATGGGGGTTAACATCAAGCGGATTTACTGGGTTGCCTTCGGCATGGGGACCGCCTGTGCCGGTGTCGCCGGGACGGCGATCACTCCTTTTTTCCCCATCTACCCGTATGTCGGTGACATCTTCATTCTTACGGCCTATGTGGTCGTGGTACTGGGGGGATTAGGAAGCGTCTTTGGAGCCTTCCTGGGGGGATTGATCATCGGTGTGGCGGACAGTGTGGGGGCCATGCTGCTTCCCGGTTCGATGAAATCCATCATGTCCTTCGTCATCTTTATCCTTATTTTACTCTTTAGACCGAAAGGGTTATTCGGAAAATAATGATGGCCAGTCGTTTGCCGGAACGCACACATCTGACGAGAGGGTTGAGCGGCACTGGATGGTTTGTCATCTTCATGGCTTTGGCGGCTCTTCATTTCATGCCTTGGGTCATGCCACAATACGTTCACGTCATGATCATGACCTTTCTGTTTGCGGCCATGGGGCAGGGATGGAACATTCTGGGAGGCTATGCAGGGCAGTTTTCTTTCGGCCACTCCATATTTTTCGGACTTGGGGCCTACACCTCGACGCTCCTCTACATCCACGCCGGTCTCACTCCCTGGCTAGGCATGGTTTGCGCATGCGCCACGGGGATCCTGTTGGGCCTAGCCATCGGATTTCTCAGCTTTCGCTACGGTCTTAGAGGTCCCTTTTTCGCATTGATCATGCTCGCCTTTGCTGAAATCTTTCATATGATCGCCATGGGGTGGTCGGCGGTAGGTGCCTCGCATGGCCTTCTCATCCCCTTGAAAGGAAATTCTGTGGCCGCCATGCAGTTCACCACAAAAGAGCCCTTCTATTTCACGGCGCTGTGGATGATGGTCGGGACGATTTACTTGGCCTGGCGGTTAGAAAGGACCAGGACAGGGCTCTATTTCTTGGCAGTCAGAGAAGATCACGACGCAGCCGAAGCTTTAGGAGTCAATACCTTCAAGGCTCAAATGGCGGCCATGGCCCTGAGCGCGGGGATTACATCGATAACGGGGACCGTCTACGCCCAATATCTCCTCTATATCGATCCGGACTCCACCTTCGGACTATTGAATTCGGTGGAGATTATGGTGCGACCGATCATAGGCGGGCCGGGGACGGTTCTTGGGCCCCTCCTGGGGTCCGCAGTGCTCACACCCCTGGCTGAGGTGACACGTTTGGCCTTTCAGTCTTACAGTGGTGTCTACCTGATGTGGTATGGCTTGATTCTGATGGTCGTCATCATTTTTCTGCCCAAGGGACTCATGGGATTGGTGTATCAGGTGATGGAAAAAACTCGAAAGGAAAGCAAGAGAAACCATGAGTAACCATCCTGTGCTTGAGATGACCAGAGTATCTAAATCCTTCAGGGGATTGCAGGCTTTGTCTAATGTATCCCTTAACCTGCAACAGGGTGAGATCCTGGGCTTGATCGGCCCTAACGGTGCCGGCAAGACCACGCTTTTCAACGTGGTGTCCGGCCTTCTGCGACCCGAGCATGGCCGGGTGAGGTTCATGGGAGTGGAGATCACGGGTGTGCAACCGCACAAGATCTGCAAGATGGGTATGGCGCGAACCTTTCAGATCGTGAAACCCTTCAACGGGCTCTCCATCCTACAGAACGTTGCCGTCGGGTGTTTCAACTGGACCCACGACTTCGTGTCGGCCGAAGAAACGGCGTGGGAAATTCTGAATTTCGTGGGTCTGGAGAGAAAGGCCTTGGAGCCGGCGAGTAGTACGACAACACCCGATAGAAAACGGCTGGAGTTGGCTCGGGCGCTGGCTACGAAACCCAAATTGCTTCTTCTCGATGAAACCATGGCGGGGTTGAACCCTGCGGAACAGAGGGAAATCATCGGCTTGGTGCATAAGATTCGAGAAAACGGCACCACCCTCTTCATCATCGAGCACCATATGCGAGTCATGATGGACCTGAGTGATCGTATTGCTGTTCTTGATCACGGGGTGTGTATCGCGGTGGGTACACCTCAGTCGGTCTGTGAGGACAGGAATGTCATCGAGGCCTACCTTGGAAGGGGAACGAACGTTGCTGGTCATTGACCATATCGACGTCTTTTACGGTACAGTGCAAGTCCTGAGAGGTGTCTCCATGGACGTTCATGAGGGAGAAGTGGTTTCACTCTTGGGCAGCAATGGTGCGGGGAAGAGCACAACGGTGAATGCCATTTCCGGGATCCTTCCTGTAGCCATCGGCAAGATCCGTTTCGCGGATCGGAATATTACTCACACTGCGCCCCACACGCGGGTAGAACTGGGACTCGTGCAAATTCCTGAGGGACGCCGAATCTTCCCGACCTTGACCGTCGAAGAAAACCTCATCATGGGTTCTTATCTCAAAAGGCCGAAGTCACGGCGGCGCGAATCGCTTGAAAGGGTGATGAACATGTTCCCCATTCTGCGGGAACGGAAGAAACAGGCGGCTGGGACTCTGTCAGGCGGGGAGCGGCAAATGCTGGCCATAGCCCGAGGGCTGATGTCTCTTCCCAGACTTCTGGTGCTGGACGAACCCTCGCTGGGGCTGGCCCCCATCATCGTGGAGGAGGCGTTTCGGGTGATTGATGACATTAGGCGAAACGGGGTGACGATCCTTTTGGTGGAACAGAACGTCTCTCAAGTTCTAGGGTTGTCGGACCGCGGCTACGTTCTCGAGCAAGGACAGGTTGCACTCTCCGGGTCAGGAAAAGACCTTTTGAACAATCCCCATGTAAAAAAGGTGTACCTGGGACTATGAAAAGGGAATATTGGAGTATTGGAGTGACGGAGTAGTGGAAAATGAAAGCTTCAAGTCATGGAGAACTGGAGCGTCAGAGTTCTGGTGCTCTCATGTTGGAGCAACCTTCGGTTGCGATTGAGTAAGGAGACATATATGCCTGATTATCTTGATCGTGTCGTCTCATATGTTTGCCAGACGTCCTTCGATAATCTGCCGGAAGAAGTCGTGCAACGGTGCAAGGATGTACTTGCGGACACGGTGGCGGTGATTGCTGCAGGCGCTCAAGAAGAGGAGGTGAAGGCGCTCAAGGAGTGGCTCGAGCGTGGGAAAGGCAAAGGCATCGCCACGATGATCGGTGCAGAAACCAGGACCGAACCGGGCAAAGCCGTCCTGTTCAACGGTACGGCCGGGACGTTTCTGGAACTGGACGAAGGCAACCAATTCGGTCGTGGCCACCCGGGGATTCACGTGATCCCTGCGGCCATGGCGATGGCAGAGGAACACCATCTGTCCGGTCGCGATCTCTTAACTGCCCTGGTCCTGGGGTATGAAATCGGCACGCGAATAGGCATCGCCTGCAAGATCCGCATGTCCATGCATCCTCATGGAACATGGGGAACGGTGGGAGCCGCCGTGGCCGTGGGAAAACTGATGGGCTATGACGAAGGAAAGATGAAAGAGGTCATCAACGTGAGTTCGTCTCTTGGACTGACCACCAGTCGTCGCACCATGCTCGAAGGAGGGACGGTAAGAAACGTGTATGCGGGGGTAAGCGGGCAGATGGGTATCCTGGCCTACCATTTGGTCCAGTCAGGCTTCACGGGCGAGGCGGACGGTTTGAGCACCGTCTACGGCTCCGTGGTTTCGGATACGTTCAATCAAGAAATCATGACTGAAGATCTCGGCAGGCGTTTCGAGATTGCCAGGAACTATTTCAAGATGCACGCTTGCTGCCGTTACAATCACGGAACCCTGGACGCCCTTGAAAAGATCGTGGCCGGGAGGGCTTTCAAACCCGAAGAAATCGAGAGGGTTGACGTGGAGACCTATTCTCTGGCTGCCCAGCTCTGTGATCAGAACCCCCGGAATATGCTCGCAGGAAAATTCTCCATTCCCTTTGCCGTCGCAACCACCATCGTTCACGGGTCAACAGGGATTGAGAGTTTCAGGCTTCAGGCTGTCGATGATTCCTTAGTCCGTGAACTCGCCCGTCGGGTGTTTGTAACAGAGGATCCAAAGCTGACCGCCATGATGCCGGCCCGACGGCCCTCGAGGGTTAAGGTCACGCTGAGAAACGGCGAAAGGCTGGAAGCTGAAGTGACCATGAATAAAGGGGATTTTGAAGATCCTTATGGGGCGCCGGATCTTGAAAGGAAATACTATTCCCTGGCAGACCCGGTCTGGGGGCATGAAAAGGCCGAGGGGATTCGTTTTCAGATTATGGCCGCGGAAAACGTTAAAGACATCAATCACTTGACTTCTCTCATCGTGCCCCTCGGCAGATAACTTCCGCGCACTTGCGGGACCACATCCTCTCCCCTACCGAACGAGAGGTCACGCGCAGGGTAGGGTATGGCCAGCCTCGGGGACCGAGTGAGCACCCTGTGTTGCTCATTATCGATGCCCAGTACAATTACGCGGGCGCGGATAAGCCGGTCCTTGAACAGATAGAAGAGTGGCCCTCCGGTGTCGATGAATCGGCATGGCGGGCCGTTGAGCGCCTCAAACTTCTGATCAGTGCTTTCAGGGAAAAGAAGCGTCCCATCATTTTATCCAGGATATTTGGCGGAAAGCTCTTCATAGGTTCCAAGCTCCGCG
This sequence comes from Pseudomonadota bacterium, assembly GCA_043806375.1. Lineage (GTDB taxonomy): Bacteria > Desulfobacterota > DSM-4660 > Desulfatiglandales > HGW-15 > JAZDGZ01. The sequence continues at coordinate 6,554 of JAZDGZ010000662.1, forward strand.
ATGGTCTCACCCGAGACAACCACGGCGCCGATGACAAGGGCTGGGGCGTTATGGGCCGTGACCATGAGTCCGGAACGAACGAGGATCATGAAAGGCCGTCTACCCGTGAATTGACTGCAAAATATGCTTCTGACTTGACTTTCTTGGGCCATCCTTCGTAGTACCGGATCACGTGCCGCTTCAGTTCGTCCATGGCCTGAACCAGCGCTTTCTCCCTTTCTGTTCTGGGCCGGGAGGCGGCTTCAGCCAGGCGTGCGGCAATAGCGTCTTCGTCGACGGTCAGGATTTTTCGGCCCTCAACTACGATGCGACCATTGACCATGACGGTGTCGACATGGGCGCCTCTTCCCCGGTAAAGGAGGACATCAATGGGGTCGTGGGAGGGATCCACAAAGGGATGGCACATCTTCTGATAGTCCAGGAGCACCATGTCTGCCAGCCTTCCAGGTTCAAGACGGCCGAGTTCCTGGCCGTAGCCGAGGAGAAAGGCATTGTTTTCGGTCGTCATCCTGAAGACATCCCTTGCACTCATGTGAGGTGAGTTGAGTTCAAGGGAAGGAATGCGATGGAGAAGGTAGCAGACCTTCATCTCCTGGATCATGTCATCGTCATCATTGATGGACTTGCCGTCCAGCCCCAGGCCCACGCGAACACCTGCCTGCAACATGTGATAGGCCGGTGAGATGCCGTTGCGCACCCGGAGATTACACGAGGGATGATGGGTGACCCCTGTTCCGGTCTTTGCCAGCAGGTCTATGTCCTTTTGCGTGGGCCAGACGCAGTGTCCGATCACCACGCCGTTACCGAGAAATCCGATGTCATGCATGTGCTGCACCAAGGTTTTCCCCAGGGACTCGAGGCCGTAGATCTTTTGGAAGACGGACTGGACGGCGTGGACATGGATCGGAGCCTGGAGAGTCTCTGCGGCACGCCGAACCTGGAGGAGCAATTCATCCGTGCACCACTGGGGCGCCAGGGGCCCGAAGCCGATTTTGCTCATAGGTCGGTCAGATCGTTTGTGAAGATCCTTCACCGCTTCGACAAAGTTTTCTGCGGAAAGAGACCCGGGAGGCGGTGGGGCTGTGAGGACGGCTCTGAGCTTTTCAGGCAAAGCTTCAAGAAAGGCTTTGTTGTCTCCGTAGATGAAGGGATTGGCATTTCGGACGCCCGGGTCAAACTGAACCCTGATTCCCGCATCGCCGTATGCCCTGAGCCCTTCTTCGAACTCACTCTGGTAGGCCGCCGGGTCCTTGAGAATGTGATTGTGCATGGTGGTTGTGACACCGGACTTGAGAAGCCTGACCGCAGAGAGCGCGATATCATCATATGTGGAGACGGGAAGGTATTTCCTGGTGTCCAGAAGCCAAGATTCCAGCGTGTTGTCCAGAGCCCCACGCTGGAAGTCCGTTAAACCCCTGCCGTGGCCATGGCCGTTGATCAAACCGGGAATAAGCAGGAAACGCCCTCCTCCAATGGTTTTCGCATGGGGATACCGCTTTGAAAGCTCACTGTATAGGCCTACCGCCTCGATTCGTTCGCCTGAAACGGCCGCGGCGCCTTGGGAAAGCGCCGGTTGATCATGCGCCGCCACCAAGATGCCGGCCTGCACTATCGTGATATTTGACATAGGTTCCTCCCTTGATGATTTGACTTTTCTCCTTGCTGGAGTACCGTAACCATTGAATTTGATGAGGAAGTGGAGCAGGGGCCCTCAGCCCCTCTTGGCCTTGCTCAGAAGGTCCCCCAGTTTGGCAAAGGGCCTGTGAGTGACGGTTTCTTTTTTTTCATCGGCGGCTTCGGTGCCGGCGGCAGCCACGTGATCCAGATAGCGGCTGTGCTCGTTGTCGTGGCAATAGAGGCAGAGGTTCTCCCAGTTGCGTCCATCGGGGGGGTTGTTGTCATGGTCGTGGTCCTTGTGGTGGACGGTGAGCACATGGAGATTTTCCCGGGTAAATTCACGGCCGCAACGGGCGCATATCCAAGGATGGATTCTCAGAGATTGCTCACGATAACTTTTTTCCCTTTCTGCCTGCGCCCCTCTGGACTCCGCAACAAGCCTCTCCAGCCTTTCAGTGTCATCTGAGCGCTTCCCCTGCGGTTTACCGGGGCCGAAGCTTCTTTGTGACATTTTGATCCCTCCGATATTCTAATTTTATAGCATCATTTTTGACGGCCTCGTAAAAAGTCGAAGATCAGCACACCGTTCATGGTTCGATATCCTTCGATACCTCAGGACACGCTTCACCACGAACGGAAAATCAGATACTTACGCTCCATTTCATCCGTTCGCCCTGAGGTATGGTTCGATACCTCACCATGATCGGAAAAACCGTTCGTCCTGAGGTTTACCCGCCTACGGCGGCGCCAAAGGCGACCAGGGTATCGAAGGACGAACAACGCGACCGGACCTTGAGCGGTCCGCTAATAATCCTTCGGCCTCTTCTTGACCTGAAAGGGGATATCAAAGGCCTTGGATAAGGCCTGTACGGCCGTTTCCAGGGACTGCCCTTCCACCACACAGGAAACACTGGAAATCGAGGTGCTGATCGCCAAAGAACCGATTCCGACCGAGGCCATAGAGGAAAACATGATGCCGTGGATATAGGGTTTTTCTCGCAGGTGAGGGCCGAAGACGGTTATGACGGCCACATCCGGGGTGTAGGATATGACCTTGGCGTCAATGGTCGGCCTGATCTCGTCAAAGACCTTCAGTGCCTGATCCAGATCCTTTTGGTCGATGACCAGGGAAAAATTGCCGCAGTCGTCCTGGTCGAAGGCCTCGACGAGGAGTTCGATGTTGATGCCGTTGTTGCCCATCGCTCCCATAACGGTCCCCGCGACACTCGCATGGTCCGGCACGGACATGATTTTCACCAGGGCACGCCCGTCGCTTTGCATGATTCCGCCGATTAGCACTTTCTTCAATGGGGGGTCCTCTCTAGCAGGTCTTTTTCGGCAACGTGCTAGTCCCAGCTTCTTCTGTCTTCGATCTTTTTGTGGCGATCGGGGATGGTGCCCCTGGGGACGATCTTCACATAGCCCCTGACCGTCAAGACATCCTTTACGTCTCTTTCAATCCGGCTGCGGATGAGGTTGGGTTGGGAGACGTCCTCTTTTAATTCCACGACAAAGGTCATGACATCATTATGGTTTTCGCGGCTGATGACGACCTGATATTTGAAGACATCAGGATTCCTGGAAATGATTTCATCCGTCTGCCAGGGATGCACAAAGGTCCCTCTGACCTTGGTGGCCTGATCGATTCTGCCGATGATCTTTTGGAGCATAGGGCCGGTTCGACCACAGGGACACCTCTCCTGCGTCCACAGGGAAAGATCACCGGTAGCCATACGAAGGATGGGAAAGAAAGGGTTGAAATTGGTTCCTACGATTTCCCCCGCCGTTCCCGGGGGAACTTGTTTGCCCGTGGCGGGATCTACCACTTCGACCAAGGTGTTGACGGGCACGTGTAAGCCGGTCATCTCGCGGCATTCATATCCGATGCACCCCAGAAAGACAGTCCCGTAGGCCTGCCGTATGGACATCTCCAGTTTGTCTTGCAGGCGGGCGCGCAATGATTCGGGGAGCATTTCGGCGGTTACAAACGCGGTTTCAAGGGAGAGTTCCTTTTTCAAATCAAAACCCATCCCCTCAGCACGCTGGGCGAGGGTCATCAAGAAGCTGGGGGTCCCCATAAACCCGTTGACTCTGAGCGCCTGCATGATCTTGACCTGCATCATGGTGTTCCCCACGCCGGTAGGGATGACCGTGGCGCCGATCCTCTTGGCACACTCATCCAGCATAAAGGCGAAGGGCCACAAATGATAGTTAAAGGTGTTGATAATGCGATCTCCCTCCTTGATCCCCGCACCGCAGAGGGCCTCGGTCCAAGAGGTGTCCAGATACTCCCAATCTCCTCCCGGCTGGAAAATGAGTCCGGAATTGATGTAGATTCGCCTGATCTCGCCCGGATCGACCGCGCTAAATCCACCAAAGGGAGCATCCCTTTTTTGGCGCTCAACCAGATCGGTCATCCGCAGGATGGGGAGCTTTTCGAGATCTTCTATACCGCGGACGTCAGAAGGTCCGATACCCGCAGATTCGTAAATCTCCCGATAGGCGTTCGAATGCTCGTAGGCATGGCGAAAGGCATTCAGGAACCTTTCACTCTGATCCTGTTGCCGCTTCTCCCAGCCCATGGTTTCGCGGGGCATATCGAAAAAAAGACCATTGTCTAAATCAGCCATTCTAAGTCTTGCCTCCAGACGGGTTTTTGCATTTTGGTGAACAAGGGAAGGGATTCCGGGCAACACATCTTTGCGGGATCTATTCCCTTCTTGCCACTGATGGGACCTCAAAGCATTGCTGGATTGCCTCAATGGTCTTTTGCAACTGACGGGAGGGGACAACGCCGGTAACAGACGCAATGGTACAGCTCAGTCCAAGGAGCTCTATATCCCGGTTCTCAAAGGTCGTGAGCAGTTCACTGGCTATCCCATAACGGTCCCCGAAATGGGGCCCGTTCATGGAAAAAACACACACCGGAGATATTCTCCCTGCATCTATATCAGGGGCTATTCGGTTGATAATCCGAGTGTAGGCCTGACCTTGAGTCGTGGGCAGAGTAAAGGCCAATACTTCTTCCCCTTGATCCCGGCAGGGGCCTGAGACCAAGAAGGTGAGATTCAGGCCCAGACGCGCGAATTCTCTAAAAGAGGCCCCAAGGTCACCCATCTTCCCCTTAGTTATTTTCATTTGCAGGAGTTCCTGCTCGTCATAAACCTCGAGGCCGTAGACCTTGGGCTTTTGTTCTTGATAGGAAGCAACCACCTCCTTATAGAGCTGTTCTTTTCCCTCTTGAGCCAGTTTCCAGTCCGCCGGGGTCCTGTAGGCGCCGAAGTTGAAAGGCTCAAAGAGGGCGTCACTTGCCCTGTTTACAAATTCCTGCTTCAGGACCACGGAGATAGCGGAGGGAGAATTGGCCAGCGCCTCCGGGTCCAAGCCCTCGTTGCTTAAGGCCTCGAAAAGTTTCCCGGGGATCTCCGGGTTTCTTTTGTGGGGGAAAATGGACAGAACGGCGCTCCTGGAGTCGTGGGGGAATACCAGCCTGTCTCTCTTCTTGATTAAGCGAAGGAGCCTTGCCTCGTCTATCGCCTCTACGACGATATTGAGTCCCCACGATTGCCCATCAGTGACCGAGGTGAAATAGGGGAGATTGATTTCGTTTTCAGCGATGATCCGGCAAAAGTGCGCCGGGAAGTGTGTCGAGGCTTCGGAAGAAAACACCGAGATCCTGACCACATCCTTCAGGATCTTGAAACCGCCGAGCCTTGCCGAAGGCGTCATGAATTCCCAAGCTCCTTCACGATTCCCGGATAGAGTGTCAAAATAAGGCGCTGACCGCCTCCCAGAGACTCTCGGTGTCAATCGGTTTGGGTATGTAGTCATCAGCCTCTGTCGCCATACCATCCGCGTGGGAATATCTGGTGCTTGGAACAGCCTCACCCACCGCCGTCAATAGGACGATGGGGATATCCCGGGTTTCCTCTTTCGCCTTGAGCTCGGCGCACAGAACATAGCCGTCCTTGCGCGGCATCATAATATCTAGAATGATCAGATCCGGTCGGCGTTGCTTAACAGATTCTTCGCCTTCAATACCGTCATAGGCCATTCCGACCTCACAACCCTTGCTCTCCAGCATCATGGCCACGGTCTCCACCAGATCCGGGTCATCATCCACAACTAAAATATATTTCTTGGACATCATGGAACCTCCTCAA
>JAZDGZ010000663.1:0-7291 GCA_043806375.1 Pseudomonadota bacterium
GTCGAACAAGGAACCGCAGAATGATGAAGTTTTCAATTCGACATTCGAAATTCCTTGTTGGACATTCTGCGGTTCAAAGAATAATTTTTAATGCCTGATAGTTACATTACCGCTGCGTCAAGCGTGTGCAATGCTCAGCCCAGGATTGGGGGAGAGGGTCGGGGTGAGGGGGCTTATGCGTGTCATGACAAATATGAGACCCTTAATATGGTCTCCCCCATTCGTACCCTAAGTGGAGGCCTTTGACCCATCTCGGCTATACAGGGATATTCATATTCATGAGCCGGACATGCTGTTGGGCGCCGAAGAGGTCCCTGTCCCCGCGAGAGCCAGATAAAATCTCTCTGTGGAGGGTGATCTTGATGGCGAAACAGGAATCGGCCCTGAATACCCCCATGATCCGGTCCGGCGGGACTCTTAGAAGCCTGGCCATTTCTTCCTTCACAAAGCAGCCGGAATCCAGCGCCTTGCGGTACTCCTCACGACTGCGGAAAAAGACGTCATAGGTGATCTTGTTGATGCCCGCGTTTTTTGATCGGATGATCCTTGCCGCCTCCACAAGGGGCCGCACTTTTTTTGAGGATTTCGGGCCGACCTTCGGCGGGTCGAGGGCATCGACCTCATCGGGATTCACCTCTTTCCACTCTTCCACCCCAAGGGGCTCATATTCCGGCTGGACCTGCTTCAGGGGCTCCAGACCTGAGCCGTTCCAAGAAAAAAGGGAGACAGGAAAAAGTCGTTTTTGAATCGCATCCCCATTCGTGAAAAGGTGGTAGAGGCCCCACTCGAAACATTCGCCGGCATAGATTTCGCGGAGCGCCTCCCGTCCATGGTCCACAAATGCCTCGATTCTTTCCAACTCTTCACGATGCCTCACCGAAGCCTCTTCCCTGCTCTCTGCAACGGTCTCCAGATAAAGCCATGGCGCCTGTCGGTCGCCAAGGCTGATTTCCACCGTGCCCTGCCCTGCCATTTCGGGATAGTCTTTTTGTACCCGGCGTCCTACTTCCTCCCGGATAGAGGCGAACTTCTCCTGGAAAAAGGGGTCCCTGGTTCCGGCGACCACGAAGGAGACATACGTCCCATCCTTATCCTGATAAGTCACCTGAGAGGGAGAAAGAGGAAAGGCCAGGTTTCCCGCGGTAGAACGCCGCCCTTCATACCCGTAGTGCAGGAACAGTCCTTTCCATAGGCCAAGCAGATTCTTCGCGATTTCCTCGCTCTTGCTTTTGGCCTTGATGATCAACCCCATCTCATTCTCCGTCTCCCCGGCCGGGTCGGCCTCCACCCCGTTCCGGCCGTAGACCGGATAGCCTTCGGGGATCGAATTCAATTCCCTGCATGGAAGGACCGAGATGACCCTCTCGCCTGCCTTCTTACTTCCCTCTATCTTGATTGTGAGGGGCTTCTTGAAGAAAGTACTGCCTTGTATGCCGGCCGACCGCTCGCCTGCGGGGAAGTAGTTGCATTTTCCGAGTGAGAGGACCCCTTCCGGATAGAACTGGAGGCTCGGGTGGTCCTCCTCATAGAGACTGTGGGCCGCGATGGAATAGGTGGTCGCCTTGCGGGCGGGATTGGGCGGGGAAAATATGACCCTGTCGTCGTCGGTGAATTCGGCTATCAGACAGTCGCTTGCCGAGCCGGGATCGCATGCGATGGCCCCGCATTCCAGGATATGACCGGCATGGTAGGAAAGGGCGACATTCATGCCGCGCCTGATGGGATCGGCCGCAAAAATCGCAACATCACAGGCCCTCCCGGCCAGGATGACCCGGGCGCCTTCTTCCAGGGCCTTTATGAAGGGGGCAATCCCCATCTGGGCCACCTTTCTGCACTCCATGATGTCCCTTTCGGAAACGGGCCCCATTCGTCCGAGGGACAGAAGATCCTCCACTCCCCCCAGGAGCACCTCGTCCGGAACGTGGCTGTCTATCAGGGCGACCTTCAGGTTTTTGACGTCTAACTCCCGGAAGACCTCTTTCGCGATATCCACCATGAACATGAGGTTCGGAGTATCCCCCGCCATCCCACAACTGCCCAAAATCAGCGGGCACTTTTGCGCCATGGCCCCCTTCATCATCATGAAAAAGTCCTTTTTCAGAGTTGCCCTTTCCACATAGGAGGTCCCGGTCCCGAGGTAGTAGGGTCCCGGGTCCATGGAACCGGCATCTGCGGCTATGAGGTCGAGCTTCAGCTTCATAGCCGCCGAGAAAGACTCCTCGGGAAACCCATACCCGATTCCTGCGCACGTTGATAACAACCGATAGATTGTCTTCATAACCGCCCCCTTCTCTTTTCTGCTGCGCCTCTGACCGGAACTCGACAGTGGAGTTAGCCTATCATGGAAGGGGGCTTCTTGAAAAGGCCTCTATGGAGGTCCCGACTCAGCATCAGGGTCACCGGTAGTGAATCCGCCCGCCCTGCCCCTCCGGGCATCGTAAATGGTTAACGAATTATCTCCTCCCCTTGTCGAAGATCCCCCCTCCCCTTTATCCCCTCCCGCCAGGGGAGGGGAACTCTTGAGGACATCCTTCCTTCCGTTCTATCGTGCTGAGAATTATGGTAAAGGGGAGTAATAATACCCTTGATTGTGGTGGACGAGCGAAAAGCTTTCTGTTACGCTCAGGGTGCCTTCTGGGGGTTTTCCAGGCCAGAGAAATGACAACACTTTCCAGGACGGGGATCAACACGAACGCGTCCGTATTGAATCTACCGCCCGTGACGGCTTCAATAAGGACTGCGGCATTTCTTCTGTTGAGGATTGCCGTGGCGCCTTTCCTTAGGTAGAACACGCGTCGGCTGAAATTAACACTTCATTGGAGCTTGGCGTCGTCAGCGACCCAAAAGCCCTTGCCGGGATCATGCTTTGATCGCCTGAAAAAGGGATTTGGGACCTGCAAGGCCAGAGCCTCGACAAAGAGTCCTTAAAGGAAGGAGGTTTTTGAAATGGCTTTTGAAGAGTATAAGGCAGCGATGTTCAGCACAAAATGGAAGTGTTCGGAGAGAAAGTACGGTGTGATCAGTGAACGGGACGTGAAAATCCCTGTGACCGACGGCACCAAGCTCAACTGTGACCTCTGGCGACCGGACAGCAAGAAGAAGTTTCCCGCCATCCTCAGTTTCCACAACTATCATTCCCACGGCCAGACCGGTCCCATCAAACCTGCAGCCATATCTACGGCCCAGTGGCGCCATCCCGGGCAGGAAAGAACCAATGCTTCATTGGAAAGCGGCGATCCGCTCTTCTTCGCTCGTCGGGGATACGTGCACGTGGTCTGCAATGCCCGGGGGACAGGAAAGTCCGAGGGGACATGGCATTTCACAGGGCCGCAAGAGGTCAAGGACGCCTATGACGTCATTGAGTGGATGGCTGCACAGCCCTGGTGCGATGGCAAGGTGGTCATGTTCGGCGTCTCTTACTTTGCCTGGATCCAGTTGTTCGTGGCCCAGCTCAACCCGCCGCACCTGAAGACGATCTTCTGTCCTTGGGGATCTACTGACTTCTACAGGGACATCTGCTACCGCGGCGGTATTTTCGCCTGGAAGTGGCCTGTGGGCTGGAGCCAGACCTCCCTCGTCTACGGCAACGTCAGGCCGGAAAATTACTCCAAGAAGGAACTGGGCGAGAAAGGTTACAAAAAGGCCATTGCCCGATTGCTGGAGGAGGAGGACATAAGGGCGGTGCCGGAACTCGTAGCTATCTTGAAGAACCCGGAGGAAGGCGTCAATCCCTTCATCGTGGACCTGGCCCTTCACAACACCTATGATCAGTACTGGCAGGACCGCACCGTTGACTACAGCAAGATAAAGATTCCGGCCTACATCGGGGCCGACTGGGAATGTTTTGGGATACATCTGCCGGCCGCGTTTCGAAGTTGGGAATATCTGAACGTGCCCAAGAAGATGATCATCGGTCCCCCGGTCTACCTCGACCGGCCGCTTTATCAGTTCCAACATGAAGCGGTTCGCTGGTTTGACTACTGGGTAAAGGGAATCGACACGGGGATCATGCAAGAGCCTCCGGTGCACGCATTTATCATGGGTACCGGCGAGTGGAAGGCCGGGAAGGACTGGCCCTTTCCGGAGACCAGGTTCACCCCGTTCTACCTGCATGAGTACGGGCTCCTGAGCGAGCACGAACACTGGAGCTACGAGGGAAGCGACTCCTTTGAGGAATCTCCCTGGATGCGTGGAAGCCTCACATATGTGACTCCGCCGCTCGTGGAAAACACTGAGGTCCTTGGGCCCATCATGCTGAAATTATATGCGGCCACGACCGATGTCGACGTGCACTGGATCATCTCGCTTCTCGAGATCGACGCGGAGGGGAATGAGCGGCTCCTTACCAAAGGCTGGCTCAAAGGCTCTTACAGGGAACTCGATATGCAAAAGTCCAAGCCCTGGGAGCCGATTTACACACACACTAAATCCGAGCCCCTCACACCGGCTAAGATCTACGAGTTCGATATCAAGCTGGTGCCCACGGGAACCCTGTTCAAGGCGGGTTCCAGGATCGCGGTCAAGATCAGCTGCGCAGACGATGCGCCGAAGAATCCTCTTGAACTCATCGGCACAGGAAGCCTACTGAGGACAGCGGTGGCCAGAGTGACGGTCTTTCACAATGAAGACCACCCTTCTTATCTCCTCTTGCCCATTACCAGAGGCAACATCTTGAACACATTCTTTTCAGGGGGCAAATTTCCGGGCTAGCGTTATAATGAGCAAAACCTATGGATCAGGGATTTTGTGCGCGCCTTGCGGTCATACTTGGGATGGAATGAAATGGGGGGACTCTAGGACGTGTCCCCCCACTTTGTTGAATTTCGTGATGGCCTACTCTCTCAGATCGCCCCTTTCAAGGGAGATAGATATGTCTTCCCAACGCATTTCTTGCAGCCTCAGCAAGGGATTCACTGAGTGTGGGATGAGGGAAGGCCATGGAGGCCAGGGCGTCCAGTGTTGCCTCCATCTCAATAGCTAGAAGGGCTTGACCAGCCATCTCAGAAGCAGCCTTTCCAATAAAGTGCACCCCAAGAATTTCTCCGTAACTTTTATCAGCGACCACCTCCACCAGTCCCTCGCTCTCAGAAATAATCATACCATAGGTATTCATGCTCAATGGCGCTGCACCGACTACGACATCGTGTCCCGCATCCTTTGCCTCTTTCTCGGTTAACCCGACACAGGCCACCTGTGGGCGGGTGAAAAGGACCCTCGTTAATGTGCCCTTCCTGAAGGCCGTGTCTGCGCCCATAGCGTTTTCAGCCGCAATGATCCCCTGCTGGCTGGCACGGTGGGAATAATGATTTTCAGGAGATCCCGTCAAGTCACCAATGGCATAAACACCTTGCGCCTGGGTTTCCATCTTTTCGTTGACGCTGATGAACTCGCCTTTTTCATCAAGTCCGACGTGCTTAAGTCCCAAGCCATCCACCGAAGCACGTCGATCCAGGGTGATGACCTTGTCTACCGAAATTTTTTCAACGTCGTCTTTCGATTTCAGGTCAACTTGAAGCCCCCCCTTTTTCTTGGAAATAGAGAGAACTTCAGACCTTGTCCTAACATCAATGCCATCATCCCTCAGGACCTTTGCCAGGCGGGTAGCAATCGTCTTGTTTTCATTGAATAGGATTCTCTTTTCCGGCGTGGCCAGTATGGCCTGGGTCCCGTATCTCTGGAGAAACTGGGCTATTCCGACGAGCCAGGGACTGCGACCGCTCAAGAGGACCCTGGCCGGCAAGACTTTTGCTGTCAGGAGGTAGTCTGTGTTCAAAACGTCTTCAAGGTCAGCCCCTGTAAAATCAGGTTTCACCCAGGTGGCACCCGTCGCCAGGATAATGGCTTTACAGGTGATCTTCTTCCCATTGACTGCCACGGTTCCCTTTGCAGTGATCTCCCCTTTGCCCTCGATAATTTCGATCTTCTTTTTCAGCAGAGTGCTTTTCACGCCTTGTTTCATGAAACCGAGCAGTTTATTCTGACGATCCATAAGCGCGGCGTAATCCTTGGAAACCTCTGGAATACTGATGCCCATTTCCTTTCCCAGGGCAAGGGTCCCCAATATGCTGCTCGCTTCCATCATATGACCATAAGGGACACACCCTCTGTTCATACATTGACCACCCAGGTCGCGGCTTTCTATGATGGTTACACGGCCTCCCAGTTGAGCGGCTCTGATTGCCGCCGGTACGCCTCCAGCTCCTCCTCCGATAACCACTACGTCAACCATTTTCTCTTCCATTTTTTTAAATGATCTCCCGGCCCTATTGATCTCTGAAAGGCGTTCACCTTCAGAGCAGTGTTAAATTTGACAATAGGCAACAAAAACAAAATCACTGAGAGGCATAGACCCCCTTCATGATGTACGAGTAATCCGTAAAATCAGTGCATTCCTTTTCACCATAATGGACGGCCTCATCGATCTCCTTTTTTACCTCTCCTTCGATCTTTTCAATGTCATCTTCAGTTAATACCCCTTCCTCGATCAGCTCTTTCTTGAATCTAGGGACCGGATCCTTTGCTTCTCCCGCCTTCTTCTCCTCATCACTTCTATAGAAGTCGGGGTCCGCTACCTGATGACCCGTCCAACGATGGACCATGCACTCCAGGAGGGTCGGGCCTTCTCCGGCTCTTGCTCTCTTTATGGCCTTCATGCTCGCTTCATACACCTTCCGCACGTCATTGCCGTCCACCGTAACGCCGGGTATCCCATAGGCCGCAGCGCGCACTGAGAGCTTTTTCAACCCACCAGTCGCCTTTTCGATGGGAACCGAAATGGCCCACATGTTGTTAATGAGGACGAATATGACCGGCGCTTTCAACGCCGCTGCCAGGTTGATTCCTTCATGGAAATCGCCCCTATTCGAAGCTCCGTCTCCAAAGAGACAGACGGCCACGCCGCCTCTTTTCTTCATCTTCAAGCCGAGGCCGAGGCCTGTCGCCACTGGTATGACTGAACCAATAATCCCCGGACTGGGGATAATGCCTTTGGACAGGTCTCCGTACATATGAGAACCCCCGGGAATCCTCCCCTTTCCGATACATTCCTTCCTGCACATCCGGCCCGCAACCATTTCCTTCAGGCTCCATCCCTTGATCAATTCAGGAGACTTTCCACGATGTGCGAGGGTAAGGCAGTCTTCCTCTCCGAGACCATAGGCCACCCCGACATTAGTCGCCTCTTGGCCAAGACCGGGGTGAACGTGGCCGCGGATCCTTCCTGCCTTGTGCAGCATCATGATGCGCTCTTCGAACCTTCTGTCGAGAATCATCCAATAGAGCATCCGGCTCA
>JAZDGZ010000664.1:0-12248 GCA_043806375.1 Pseudomonadota bacterium
CTTTTCGAGCCAAGGCAGTCCCTATTACCTCATCCCCATTCACCTCGCGCTGAGTTCCCTTTCCACGATCAAGAACAAGACAGCAGAGATCAGCAAGATTGTCCATTTTCACAGAAAAAAATACATGAAGGAGAGTCACAAAATAGGGCTTCTCACCAGCGCCGATGATCTGATTATTAATGAGCTCTCCCTTCGGTTCAAAGAGCATGAGTTCGTTCTCTTGGATTCTTTTGAAAAGCTCCGGTTTCCGCAATATACCCTGGATATGGTCATCCTTCCCCGGGATATCTATGAGGTCGTTTTCATGGAGAAATTGGCGCCTCCATCGGGAGGGAGGGCCCCAAAAAGACAGGTGGAGAATTATGCCATCTATCTCCTGGAAAAGATCTACAGCCTGCTGAAGCCCGAAGGCGAGATCTTTATCATCGCCAATCGCCTTGCCAGGAAGACGAACCGGTGGATAGACGTTACCTTCAAATCAGAGCATGAGGAGAAAAATTTTGCCCTTTTCTCCCACATCTTCAAGACCAAGAAGAAGTATCGAACAGAAGACAGGTCGGTAGAGGTTTACAGTTTTGATTTCCAGAAATATCTAAACCCGCCCTATTTGGAAAAGGAGGTTTTGGACTCCGTGCTGGAGGGCCGACACCTGGAAGATATGGCCATGGAAAAGATCCATGATCTGCCCTATCTCAACCTGCCGCTTGAAGACGAGCCGGGTTATGACCAGGAAGAGGCCTGGCCCAAAATGCTCTCCCGCTATTTCAATAAGATCTTCCTGAAACCTTTGATACCGGAGTCCATCCGGGAAGAGTGGGACAAGAGATTTTCCATCGATTCCTACGTCCCGGAGTATATGTTCATCTATCTGGGCCAGAAGAAAGCCCTTCAAACGACCCTGGAGGAGCTAAAGAAGGATCTGATAGAGTCCAGACTCTCCGGCTGCCCATTGCCTCTTTTGGCCGATTATCGTGACTCCTTTGATTACCTCGTGACGACCCTCAATGTGTTGAAAAGGATCAAGGGCGGCAGCTATGCCGGTCTTCCCGAGTTTTTTATGGAGAGGCTCAAGGAACCTTTAGAGAACAAGAAGAGGCGATATGCGGACCTGAATGATGTGCTTCGATTGATGACCAAGACCAGCCGCCTGGAAAGGATCAACCGCTACCTCAATCCCGACGGCATCGAAGGGCCCAGGACCCAAGTTCTGAAAAACCTGGAAATCCTCTCCCTATTCGGCTTCACATACGGGGAGCTGAAAGAGATTTTTCTCATCGTGGTTGGCCATACGCCCATGGGACGGATTTTGTCCGGCAAGATGAATGAGAAGACCCTCAAGCCGGTCTCAGACCTTGCCCGAACCCATGATCCCCAGGAGGCCCTGAATCTCCTGCGTTACTGCCGGTTGATGAGTATGGCCGAAACGGTGGCGTCGAAAAAGACGGACCTGAATCAAGAGGAGTTGACCGAGCTTTTTGACCTCTACGAATTCACGGTCAAGGTGGTCTCCAATCGGGAGATGGACTGGGATCGGCTCCTGGATGAGAACATCAGTGCCATGGGCGGTGTGCACAATAAGGTCGTGCGCAATATTCTCAAGATGATGAATCACTTTCAATTCCTTGCCGGCTGGTTTGAACTGAGCGAAAAGGGGGTGATGGAAAAAGAGGCCCTGGCTGATTACGATGATGAAAAGCTCGGAAAGATAGAGCGCGTGATCAAGCTCGTAGAGATTATCAACCAGTTTGAGGAAGTATACTTTGGTAACGACCCGTTTCAGGCTGCCATTTTCTACAGGAAGTTCCTGAAAATGGAGTTCCACGGTACCGGCCACATCTTTCAAAGGGTGGACAGTGAACTCGTATGGCTTTTCTTGTGGATCACAGTCAATGTGACTCGGGGGGATATCATCAATTTCAATCCCCTTCTGGCCGAGGCAGGCCCCTCAGAGAGCGATGAATATGTCCGGAAGCTGGAAGAAGAGGCTCACGCTATTAATACCAAATATCTTGACCTGACGACCCTCAGGCATTTCAGCGAGCAGCTCTATGAGGATCAGACCTCGTTCATCATGGGCACGGGATTCCAGCTCCGGATAAACCGAGAGACGCAAGCGGTCGATATGAGCTATATCGACATGAATGAAAACATTGCTAAACTTGAGACCCTGATGAAGGATTTCAGGGGGGTGAAAATATCCGAAATCCCGGTGGAGAAACTGAGGGAACTTGAGGGGCTTTTTGCCAACCTGGAAGGCTTTTATCAGAGCCATGTGAGGCTTCTCTCCCACGAGGAGGAGGATCTCCGGTTGCCGGAGAGACAGCGGGAATGGTTCAAGCGAGCCCAGGACCTGAAGGCATCCTTAAGATCACAATTTGTCAGGGTCATCTTTCAGCCCGAAGATGTCCATATTGACCTGGATTTGCTCTACCGCCATTCCCCTTCCCTTTTGCAGTTTGTGATTCCCGAGTTCATGGCCCTTCAAGGTCTGAAGCCGCCGGAACACGGCTATTTGAAGTCATCCCTTCCCGAGCATGTCCTCAGCAGCGTCAGGAAACTTCAGGCCCTGATGAAGCAAGACAGGGCGGGTTTTCAGGATGCTCAACTTCTCCATAAACTGGCCCAGCGAGAGTTTGGTCCCATGACGGCCGGCACCGTCGGTCTCAACGACTACCAGATAGAGACTCTGGAGAATCTGGTGCGGGATCTGCAGCGAAACCAACCCCTTTTTGACGGCCTCATCAAGTCCTTCATCTTTAGGGATCTGGGCCTTGTCCCCGCACTCAGAAAGAAATACAAGGATCAGATCAGCCCCGCAGATCATGAACGGGCCGGTGCGCTCTTTCTGGAAAAAGAGAGGATCCCCGAAAGGTACAATACAGGGGATAAGGCACGCTATTATCTGATAACCCTCGTCCGATTTCATAACCTCCTGCATCATATGATCAGAGGGGAATTTTCTTTTTACGCCATTGAGGAGGTTGTGGACCTCAAGGATAGAGAACTCTTTGATGCCATCTTTGTGAGTTCTTTGATCATGTTCATGGCCATGGGCGAGGCCCTGATCATGGAGGATCTGGCAAACCGCCTGTTCCAGCTCAGAAACCTTTGCCACGGGATCATCGCAGGAGAGACCAATGCAGAGGACCACCTCACGGAGGTGTTCGCCCAAAAGGGGCACCTGTTCCATGCCATCGAGGCCTTTCACAGCAATGGTTTACCCCCTCACATGGTCGCAGCGAGCTATCTTGAATCCTACCGGTGGCAAGAATCGGAGAGGGAGGACTACTTTCGGGCAGGCAAGATGATCTACGCCTTGGAGAGGATTTTCCGATTAAGGGGTTTGAGGTATGTGGAGTTTGCCGACCTGGGGAACCTGATGGTTGAGGTTCCCCTCAAGTATATCTACAGGAAGAGGAATTACACCGGAATCGGCTACGCCACCTTTGAAAAGGAGCTCTTCGAGGCCTTGCGAATCTACAACAGCCTTCGCGAACTTCCTGAGAAGGCAAGGCATTTTGTTCTCGACCAATTGGTCAAGGACAAGGTTCGAATCGTCGGATTCGAAGATGTGAGTTCCTTTCTCAATTACCAGAACATGATCAAGCTCCTCCTGATGGCCCTTTTAGGGTCAACAAGATTCAAAGGGGAGGGCAAGGCCGTGCACCTGAGCTTTCTGGGTCTGGGGGAGAAGATCGAAAGGCGGTATGAGGCGGTCAATGACTGCCTGAGCAATATTCCCCTGGAAAAAATCTGTGGAAAGGCCCTGCAATCGAAGGACCTCTTCAAGGCCAAGAAGGGGATCGTCCTCAGGAAAAAGGAATCCCAAAGGGTGCTCTCCATCAGTTTCGTGGATAACATCAACACCTCCCACAAGATCCTGCATATGAAGACCATTGGGGATGTGGAGCAGCTCAAGAACTATTTCCATTACAGCCTCAAGTCTCTCAGGGCTACCCCCTTTTACACGGACGACTACGAACTCGAACTGGAAAGGGCCTACGAGAGAAGACTGGTAGAGATTACTGATCTCACCGTGGCCCGGGCCAAGGAAGAGATGGAATCAAGAAAGGACTTCAGGGAAATCCACAGCCTTTTTCAGGATCTCATGGACCGCTCCCTTGAAATAGGGTTTACCGACGAACAGAGACACAGACTCAATGATCTTTATGAGTTAAGGCGGGAGAATCTGCGAAGGGAAAAGCTTGATGAGATCAATCGCCTCCTTGAAACGATCAATGATGTCAATGAACTCAAGGTCTACTGGGACAGCATCAAGTGGTATCTGCTCAACAATCGGCCATTTGTGGGCAAGGAGTTTGAAAACCTCATTGCAAAGAGGTTCGATGAAGCCATGGCAGAGACCAAAAGTAAGCAGGGGCGGGTCCTCACCAGAAGAGAACCGGGGGTCTGGGAGACCTAACGCGTCGTAAGGGCCGAATGATCATTCATTCGCAGAATTAACAGGTCATGCTGTCCTGGTGTTGAGGGCAAATTCGAAATCCGAATATCGAAATTCGAAACAAATTCAAAGCTCGAATGTTCAAATGATAGAGACAAACAGCTGTCCAGCAGGCCAAAAAGCGAGGCCCTGGAAAAGAAGTTTCTGTCATTTGGATTTTGGTCATTCGAAATTGTTTCGGATTTCGTGCTTCGATATTCGAGTTTATGCCTGGGCGACGGCGATGAGCAGGGCTCATGGGGAAAGGAGATGGACATGAAGGGGTATATTCAACTCTTCACAACCACAGAGAAGAAAGAGGACGCCAGGAAGATTGCGAGAGAGGTGGTGCGAAGGAGGCTGGCCGCCTGCGTCCAGATCATCGGCCCCGTATCGAGCACCTACTGGTGGAAGGAGGGTATCGAAGAGGCGGAGGAGTGGCTGTGCGTGGTGAAGAGCCGAGAGGAGCTCTATGAGAAGCTGGAAAAGGCGATCAGGGACGTCCATCCTTATGAAGTCCCGGAGATCCTGGCCATGCCTGTTGTGAAGGGGAGTCCCGACTATCTCCGTTGGCTTGACAGGGAGACGAGCGAGGCATTTTAGCAAGGGCTTTTATGGGGCGGCGCAGTCTGTAGTATCTCCGCCCAGCTTTGACAGGGCATGCTCTAGGGCGGGGAGCACCACGGAGAGGTTGTCTTTCACTCCCCCCGGGCTTCCGGGTAGGTTGATGATCAGGCACCCCCGCCTTACCCCTGCCATGGCTCGAGAGAGCATGGCGTGGGGGGTCTTGCTCAGGCTTGCGGCCCTCATGGCCTCAGGGATGCCCGGCACCGGATAATCAATGACCTTTTCCATGGCCTGAGGGGTCACGTCGGTAGGGCTCAGCCCCGTCCCGCCCGAGGTAACGATCAGGGAGAGACAATCGCGGTCGACCCATTCCAGGAGGGTATCTACGATCTCCTTGACGTTGTCAGGGACGATCTTTTGCCTGATGATCGAGAACCCTTTTTTCTCGAGGATCCTCGCAGCGGCCTTCCCGCTTTCATCTACCCTCTTGCCCCGGGAGCCTTTGTCGCTGATGGTTAAGAGGCCGGTCTTAAACGCATTTGCCATTCGACGAGTCCTACTCTGTCTTCTTGACCGAGGCAATCACCTTTTCAGCCAGCTGGGCCGGGATCTCCTCGTGGTGGGAAAGCTCCATTCGAAAGGTCCCCCGGCCTCCGGTCAAGGCGTTCAGATCGAGGGCGTACAGAGCCACTTCGGCCATCGGGGCGCTCGCCTTGATCACCTGATAGCGGCCTTGGGTGTCCATCCCCAAGACCCTGCCGCGGCGGCCGTTCAGATCGCCCATCACGTCGCCCAAAGCGTCGTCCGGCACGGTTATCTCCATTTTCATGATGGGTTCGAGAAGGACGGGCTGCGCCTCCTGAACAGCCTTCTTGAAACACATGCTGGCCGCTATTTTGAATGCCATCTCCGAGGAATCCACGTCGTGCGATTTCCCGTCATAGAACCGGACCTTCAGGTCAACGACGGGATAGCCGGCGAGTACGCCGCTTTTGAGTGATTCGTAAAGCCCTTTTTCAACGGCAGGCACGAAGTTGCGCGGGACGTTCATCCCTGTGAGGGCGTTTTCAAACTCGAAACCTGAGCCTTTTTCCAGAGGAAAAACGTCAAAATGGACCTCCGCGAACTGCCCCCGGCCTCCGGTCTGTTTCTTGTGTCGATAGACGACCCCCTCTGAAGGTTTCTTGATGGTCTCGAGATAGGGGATCTTCACCGGCTTCAGGTTGACCTCAACCCCAAATTTTCGATTGAGTTTTTCGCAGGTCGCCTCCAGATGGATCTGCCCCGTCCCCGACAGGAGGATCTCCGAGGTGGCCTGGTCTCTTTCCAGCCTCAGGGTGGGGTCCTCGTCAAGGAGCCTTGCCATAGAAGTGAAGACCTTGTCCTCACTCCCTTTCACTTTCGCCTCTATGGCATAGGACAGGACGGCGGCAAGGGGTTCGACTGTCTTGAAAACGACGGGATCGTTTTCCTGGCAGAGCGTGTTGCCCGTTGCGGTTTCCTTGAGTTTTGGAATGGCGATGATGTCACCCGGAACGGCCGTATCCACAGGCTGCTGTTTTTTGCCCTCCAAGAGAAAGATCTGCCCGAATCTCTCCCTGAAGTCCTTATTTGGGTTGTAGAGGGCTGAGTCGGAGGTGAGGGTTCCGGAGAAGATCCTGAGCAGGCTCAGTTTGCCGGCAAAGGGATCCGCCACGGTTTTGAAGACAATCGCGGAGAAAGGGGCATCCGGCGCAGGCGGCCTTTGAACGGGGTCATTGCCCCCAGGGCGGGTTCCCTCGCGGGGTTGCTTTTCAACGGGAGAGGGTAGTCCTTCCACGATAAGATTCATGAGTTGAGGCACCCCTATATTCAGGGTGGCCGAGCCGCAGACAATGGGGACCACCAGGCCCGACTTCACTCCCTGGGTGAAGGTCGCCTCCACCTCCCGTGGCGCCAGTTCCTCACCCTCAAGGTATTTTTCCATCAAGTCATCGTTTGCCTCAACGATATTTTCGATCATCTTCTCCCGCCACTCCGAGATCGTCTCCTCCATGTCGCCTGGGATCTCCGAGTCCTCGAACTTACCGCTGCCGTCTTTGGTATATCGGCAGGCCTTCATCTTAATGAGATCCACCAGGCCCTCGAATTTATCCTCAGACCCTATGGGCAGGAAGACCGGCGTCGCTTTTACACCGAGGGTCTTTGAAATTTCCTCCATAACGGAGAAGAAATCGGCCCTCTCCCTATCCATCTTGTTGATGAAGATCATTCGGGGCAGTTCTTGTTCGTCTGCGAAGGCCCAAACCTTTTCCGTCCCCACCTTCACGCCCGCCGTGGCGTCAACAACCACAACAACGCCGTCCGCGGCCTGAAGAGAAGACCTGGTATCGGAAAGGAAATTGTCGTCACCAGGGGTATCAATAATATTGATGATCTGCTTCTTCCAGTTGCAGTGGTGGATGGCTGTGCTGATGGTTATTTTCCTTTTGATCTCTTCCGGTTCAAAATCAAGGTTGGAACTCCCGTCATCAACACGGCCAAGCCTGGTGGTCGATTTTGCGTTAAAAATCATGGCTTCGGCCAGAGAGGTCTTACCGGAGCCCACATGGGCTATGAAGCCCACATTTCTTAATTGTTCGCTTTTTCTTTCCATATCCAGTTTCCTTTCCAGGTTTTCCTCCCCATGGCGGGCACAGGGAATCCATGGGAGAGACAATGGGAGGCTTTATCAAGGGCGATCAGGGCAATGACCCTGATCGCCCCTCACCAAAGGTTCCAATGGCGTTAAGGTTCATGCCTAAAAATCCCCACGAATGGTTCAAGGGAAAGCTCAAGGAATCCTGTGGGGGCTTTGAGGAATGGCAGAATTTCCAGAAAAATCCACGCTACATCAACCACGGAATTGAAGTCAAGCCCAGAATGCAGGATGCAATTTTTTCGTTGCGAATTATAGGAGATGTGCTATTTATCTCTTCAAGTGAAAGTGATTACTTTTGAAAATGTCCGTTGCCGACCTTATAGAAAAATATATCCAGTCTCTCAAGACAGAGAAGGCCTATTCTGATCACACCGTCAGGAATTACAGGATCGATTTAGCCCAGTTCTTGGAGTTCCTGATTGAGAAGGAAAAAAGCGCGGGCAAATCAGGGATTCCGGGATTGGAATCTGTCGACTTTCATGTTATCAGGGATTATCTGGGGGCCTTATACGGAGGCTACAGGCGGGCAACGATTGCCCGAAAGCTTTCTGCGGTTCGCTCCTTTTTTTCCTACCTGGAGCAGAAAGGCGCAAACCGGGATAACCCTGCAGCCGGCATCTCGACACCGAAGCAAGAGAAAACTATTCCTTCGTATCTGCCGGTCGACGAGATGTTCAGGTTGCTGGAACGCCCTGATGGAAGAACCCCTCTCGGCATGAGGGATCGGGCTATCCTTGAGGTGCTCTATTCGTGCGGCATTCGGGTCAGCGAGCTGGCCGGCTTGAATGTGGGGAGCGTTGATTTCAACGAACGGCTGATCAGGGTCCTTGGAAAGGGGAATAAAGAGAGAATCCTGCCCATCGGCAGGGAGGCCCTCAGGGCTCTGCGGCGTTATATGGAGGCAACGCTCGCGCTTCGAAAAAAGGCTGGAGGTCTTAATCAGGACAGCCCTTTGTTCGTCAATTTTCGAGGGGGGCGCCTCAGTACCCGAAGCGTCGGCAAGATCGTAAAAAGGTATGCCAGTATGGGAGGGCTGATGGCGAATATCACCCCCCATTCCCTGAGACATACCTTTGCCACCCATCTGCTGGACGGGGGGGCTGATCTGCGTTCGGTTCAAGAGCTTCTGGGGCATGTCAGTCTGTCTACCACACAGAAATATACCCATGTGAGCCTTGATAGGCTGATGGAAGTTTACGACAAGGCGCACCCGAGGAGCAAGTAGGAAGGGGACACAGCGCGGCATAGCCGCAACCAAATCCGAAGCTCGAAATTCGAAACAAATTCAAATGACCAAAGTCCAAATGATCCAAATAAGTTGGAAACCAAGGCAGGAAAAATGCTTAAGAGAATTTCAAGAAATCGCACATTCGTAGTACAGGGCACAGGCGACGGATGACAGAGGACGACATGCGTGAGACAGGCAACAGGCCACAAACGAAGCACAACTGTAACTACCAAGGATTTAACGAGACACCATGACGGATGCAAGGCAAATACGGGCAACGACCATTCTTGCAGTCAGAAAGAATGGAAGATCGGTCATGGCAGGAGACGGCCAGGTAAGCCTGGGCGAAACCATCATGAAGCACAAGGCCACCAAGGTTCGCTTCATGCACAAGGACATGGTCCTGGTGGGGTTTGCCGGAGCAGCGGCTGATGCCTTTAACCTGTTCGAGAGGCTGGAGGCCAAGCTCGAAAAATTCAAGGGTAATCTCCCCCGGGCGGCCGTGGAACTCGCAAAGGATTGGCGGACCGACAGGATTCTGAGGAGACTGGAGGCCTTGATCCTGGCCATGGATCGCGAAAATATGTTGATCGTTTCGGGCACGGGGGACGTGATCGAACCTGACGAATCGGTGGCCGCCATAGGATCGGGCGGTCCCTACGCGCTGGCAGCGGCGCGGGCCCTGGTCGCCCATTCCGATCTGGATGCCCCTTCCGTGGCCCGGGAGGCGATGAAGATCACGGCCTCCATTTGTCTTTACACCAACGCAGAGATCACCGTGCGGGAGATTGGAGAAAAGGGATAGGGGTGGAGACGGATTTAACGATCAAAGATCAACTCATGAAAGTCTTGACGCCGAGAGAGATCGTGGCCGAACTTGACAAGTTCATCATCGGCCAGAATCAGGCAAAACGGTCCGTGGCCATTGCCCTGCGGAACAGATGGCGCCGCCAGCAGGTCCCTCGCGACTTGAGGGATGAAATCGCCCCCCAGAATATCATCATGATCGGCCCTACGGGCGTCGGCAAGACCGAAATCGCCAGGCGCCTTGCGAGGTTGGCGAGATCTCCCTTTCTGAAAGTGGAGGCGACCAAGTTCACCGAGGTGGGCTATGTGGGGCGAGACGTGGAATCCATGATCAGGGACCTGACGGAACTGGCGGCCAATATGGCCAAACAGGAAGAGCAGGAAAAGGTCAAGGCAAGGGCCCATGAGCTGGCCGAAGAGAGGCTGCTTGATATTCTCCTTCCCAAGAGGAAGGAGGAGTTAAGGGAAGGGGAGGAAGGGGACAAGGAAAAGGTCCTGGAGGTCGTCAAAGGGGATCGGGCAGAGAGCGAAACGACCAGGGAAAAGCTCAGAAGATTGTTGCGGAGTGGAAAGCTGGACGGCCGGTACGTGGAGCTGGAGGTCGCCAACAGGAATGTCCCCATGGTCGAGATCTTTTCGGGCGCCGGGCTTGAAGAGATGGAGTTCAATATCAAAGAGATGTTCGGAAACATCTTTCCTTCCAAGAAAAAGAGGCGTCGGGTCAAGATCCCGGAGGCCCTGGAGTTCCTCTTTCAGGAGGAATCTCAGAAGCTCATAGATATGGAAAGTGTGATCTCGGCGGCGATCCGGATGACGGAACAAAACGGGATCATATTCCTTGACGAACTGGATAAGATCGCCGGGTCTGAGTCGAGATACGGTCCCGATGTCTCCCGGGAGGGGGTACAAAGAGATCTTCTGCCTATCGTCGAGGGATCCACTGTGACCACCAAGTACGGCATGGTGAAAACAGACCATATCCTTTTTATCGCGGCGGGCGCCTTCAATGCGAGCAAGCCGGCGGATCTCCTGCCTGAGCTCCAGGGGCGGTTCCCGATCAGGGTGGAACTGGACTCTTTGTCCCGGGAGGACTTTATCCGCATTCTCAAAGAACCCAGGAATGCCTTGATCAAACAGTACAAGGCCCTTCTTGCAACCGAGGGCATCGAGTTGGTCTTTGAAGATGCGGCGATTGTGGAGATCGCCTCTATCGCCAGCAAGGTGAACGAGCGTATGGAAAATATAGGGGCCCGGCGATTGCATACGGTCATGGAGAAACTCCTGGACGAGATATCATTTGACGCCCCGGATATGGAGGAAAAGAGGGTGGTCATCGACAAGGCCTCTGTGACCGAAAAACTGAGGGATATCTACGAAGATGAAAACCTGAGCAGGTATATTCTATAATTGGAGTAATGGCCCGCCCTGGCGCGAACCGATTATTCCCGATAAAATTTACTGCGTCTTATGATCCCGCGCGCAGGAAACCGGATATTCCACGCCAGTTCTGGGCCAGGGAGCACTGGAGTGATGGAGTATTGGAAAGCCGGAATGCTGGCGTAGTGGAATGAAGGAGTTATGGAGTGTCGGAAATGCTCCTTTTGACCATTACTCCACTACTCCGTTACTCCCATACTCCGAGGTTCTTAAATGGCTATTGATCAAAAAGACAGGGCAAAGGTCCTCATTGAGGCTCTGCCGTATATCCGGCGTTTTAACCATGCCACGATCGTGGTGAAATACGGCGGCCACGCCATGGTGGATGAAAAGCTGAAGAAGAATTTTGCCCTGGACATCATCCTCATGAAATACGTGGGGCTTAATCCTGTCGTGGTTCACGGAGGGGGCCCTCAGATCGGCAGTTTGTTGAAAAGGCTCTCCATCGAGTCGGAGTTCGTTGACGGCATGCGCGTCACGGACAAGCAGACCATGGATGTGGTTGAGATGGTCCTCGTGGGCAAGGTGAACAAGGAAATCGTGACCCTGATCAACCAGAACGGCGGCCAGTCGGTCGGGCTTTCCGGCAAGGACGGGCAACTCATTACCGCCAAGAAGATGAAATACTACAAGAACAAAGGGGCTGATCAGCCCCCCGAGATCATTGACATGGGCATGGTGGGGGAGATCACTTCCGTGAATAGCCGAATCCTTACGGACCTCCTGGCCGGCCAGTTTATTCCCGTCATAGCCCCGGTCGGCGGCGGCAAGCGGGGAGAGACCTACAACATCAATGCGGACCTTGTGGCGGGTCACATCGCCGCTTCGCTCAAGGCAAGAAAACTGATCCTCCTGACCGACACGGAGGGGGTGCTCAACAAAGAGGGAAAGTTGATCTCCACCATCAAGATGAAGGATTCCCCGAAGCTCGTGGAGGACGGGACCATCAAGGGGGGAATGATCCCCAAGATACGGTGTTGCCTTGAGGCGCTGAGGGGCGGGGTCAGAAAGGCCCATATCATTGACGGCCGCAAGGACCATGCGATATTGCTGGAAATATTTACCAAGGTGGGCGTGGGGACGGAGAT
>JAZDGZ010000665.1:0-10885 GCA_043806375.1 Pseudomonadota bacterium
GTCGGAACGGAAGTTATAAGCCTTGAAAAACTGGATCAGAATCAGTGATACGAAGGTCATGCTCATGGCCTCTTTCAAGGGCAAGCCGGAATTCAGAGCCAGCGTAAAAATGCCCATGTTCACGATCGCGGACCATAGACCCCCAACCATGATGAGTATGACCACCGGCCGGGTGAAAATGCCGGTGCGGGGATTGCGCGGCGGCCTGCGCATCAGATCCTCTTCGGGTGGGTCCACTGCCAACGCCAGGGCAGGCAAACCGTCCGTGGCAAAATTCACGAATAAGATTTGCACGGCCGTCAAGGGCATAGGCAGGCCTGCAAAGGAAGCCCCGGCCATGAGAAGGATCTCGCCTATGTTGGATGAGAGCAGAAACATCAAGTATTTTTTGATGTTGCTGAATATCTTTCGGCCTTCTTCCACCGCTCCGACAATGGAGGCGAAATTGTCGTCAAGCAGCGTCATCACCCCTGCTTCTTTGGTCACGTCCGTCCCGGTAATACCCATGGCAACGCCGATATCGGCCTTCCTGAGAGCCGGGGCGTCATTCACCCCATCACCCGTCATTGCTACGATGTGGCCTTTCTTCTGCAAAGCCGTGACCACGCGCAGCTTATCCTCCGGCGACACACGGGCATCAACCTCTATGTTTTCCACCTCGCGGTCGAAATCGACATCTCTCATAGCCTCCAATTCTGCGCCGGTGACTGCGCGGCCGCCTTTTAGTATCCCCAGCTCCCGAGCAATGGCCTGCGCGGTGAGAGGGTGGTCACCGGTGATCATCACCACTCTGATGCCTGCCTGCTCGGAGGTTCGAACGGCGTCCTTGGCTTCAGGGCGAGGCGGGTCAATCATTCCCGGCAGGCCCAGAAAGATCATACGCTGCTCGGCATCCTCCTTGATGGCATCAGGCTTATACGCGACGGCCAGCACGCGCAAGGCTTGATCGGCCATCTGTCGGGCCATCGCCAAAATGGCCTCTCTGCGGGACGTATCCAGGGGGCTCTCGCCGGAGCCTGTCAACTCTTGGGTACATACATCAAGAACGATCTCTGGGGCCCCCTTGGAATAGGCCACCATGCCGTTGGAGGTTGCATGAATCGTGGTCATCCGCTTTCTTTCCGAAGTGAACGGGATTTCGTAGACCCGTGGGTATTGTTCCTCCAGCGCCGCCTTGTCCAGCCCGGCCTTGGCTGCCGCCACCACCAGTGCCCCCTCGGTGGGATCCCCAGTGATTTTCCAACGACCCTCTGATGCGTCATGGGTGAGCTTCGCGTCGGAGGCAAGGGTCGCGGCCTGCAACAGGAGCCGCAGTCCGTCTGAGGGGTCTATGACAGAGCCGTCAACGGAGAACCGGCCGGATGGTTCATACCCCGCGCCGGACACCTCCACCAACTGATCATCCAGACAGATCTTGCGTACCGTCATTTCCCCCTTGGTCAACGTACCGGTTTTGTCGGTGCAGATGACCGAAGTGCTGCCCAGGGTTTCAACGGCGGGGAGGCGCCGAACAAGCGCGTTGCGGCGAACCATATGCTGCACGCCGATAGCCAACGAGATGGTGACCACCGCCGGGAGCGCTTCGGGAACAGCGGCCACTGCCAGGGCAATGCCGAAAATAAGCATTTCAAGTAAAGGCTGGCCGCGAACGATGCCCAAAACGACAATGATCGTCACCACTGCCAAGGCGGC
Source organism: Pseudomonadota bacterium (assembly GCA_043806375.1). Taxonomy (GTDB): domain Bacteria; phylum Desulfobacterota; class DSM-4660; order Desulfatiglandales; family HGW-15; genus JAZDGZ01. The sequence continues at coordinate 1,693 of JAZDGZ010000665.1, forward strand.
CTTTGCCAGCGCCTTTCCCACCTTGTCCAGGTTCTCCTGCAAGGGCGTCCTGCCCACTTCCACCGTTTGGAGCATTTTGGCCACTTTGCCGAACTCGGTCTGCATGCCGGTGGCGGCCACCATGCCACGGCCCCGACCGTAAGTGACGATCGTGCCTGCGTAGGCCATGCTGGACCGATCGCCCAGCGCCGGATTCAATTTAGCAAGGGGAGCGGTCTGTTTTTCAACAGGAATCGACTCACCGGTGAGCGCCGCCTCGTCGCACTGCAGGTTGACGGCTTCGATCAGGCGCACGTCCGCAGGGACTCGGTCTCCCGTGTGCAGCAGGACCACATCGCCGGGGACAAGTTCGCTCGCCGCAATCTCCCCCTCTCGCCCGTCCCGGAGCACGGTCGCAGTGGGTGCAGCCATCCGGCGCAAGGCGTCTATGGCCCGCTCAGCACGATACTCCTGCACAAAGCCCAGCAAGACTGCGAGCAGCACGATGACCGCAATCGCGACGGCCTCCGTCCCGTGACCCAGGAAGGCCGAAAGCGCGGTCCCGATCAGCAGGATAATGATGAGTACATTTTTAAACTGCTCGGCAAGAATCGCCCACAGCGAGATGGGGGCTGCGGCTTGTAGTTCGTTCGGACCGTACTGCGTCAAGCGGCGCGTCGCCTCGCTGGCTGCCAGGCCATGCGGGGTGGATTCCAGATAAGCGACAACATCTTCGATGGCCAGGGCGTGCCACATCTGGTTTGTTTTTTTGGCCCACCGCTTCAATTCGACACTTTCCTTCGAACTCATTGATCTTTATTCCTTTCAGAAGTCGAACAGTTCCCCAAGAAATGACTTATGCTTTTCCTTTTGTATTCTCTCTCCTGGTGAGTTCGGCCATGGTAGGTCGGCGGGGCCTGCGAGGGTCCCGATCGCTCGATGATCTTATCCAGTTCCCCCCGGTCCAGCCAGACCCCGCGGCACTGGGGGCAATAGTCGATTTCTATTCCTGATCTTTCCGCCATGTTTAGTTCGATGGCACAAGCAGGGCACTTCATGATTTTGGCTCCCTTTCTTTACTGCTTCTTTGAAGATTTTCGGTTGCACTTCCACTTGAGTTGAATTTCGATTTCCTCCCCCTCAATCCCTCGTTCGTGTTCGATGCTGACGCCGGCGCGAACCGGGACGTGAACACGCTCTCCGTCAATCTGTATGAAGAACGGCCGATCATTCTCCAGGGCATCTGCAAGACGGCGCAGTTTCGCTATGAACGCCTTTTTTGGATATCTCTTTTCCACGTCTCGATTCTCTTTTTTTTTCCTCACATTGTCTCCCTTTCAATACCCTTTCAAATTGCAGCTGTTTCGTATGGTGGTATGGTTGCTCCCGAATCTCAGAAAGTATCTGACCAAACAAAGGCCCGGCATGTTATGCGACGCATTGTTCTTTAATCCTATCAAAGTTCATCGTTGACAAATCCATCGTGACATATGTGAACTCACCGAGTTGACCAGGTTGAATACATAGGGTCCTGCCGATCTTTGCATGCCACCGTCCTGTTACTTCAGGAGATTCATGGATATGACCATGAAGGGCGAGTTTTGGTTGATGTTTCTTCAAAAACTCGTAAAGCGACTTTGATCCAACCCCGTCAGCAGCGCGGTGAACTCTGTCTAATTCCATGCCGTATGGGGGAGTGTGGATTATATAGATACTCCTTTCCATGTCCTTTGGGCGTACCAGTTGATTCAATTCGTCTTGTATCGTGGGGAGTTCTTTCGCATATGAAAACCAGTCGTCAATTTCCTGCCATCCGTGAGGTGTAGAGAGCAGTCCCTTTCCGAGCTGGACCTGCAATATAGAATTATCCATGTCCATTCTACATCTGTCCTTCAGCTGGAATGGATAATCAACTATCCAGTTCATGCCTATAAATTCATAACCCCCAATCTCAAGCTTGCGTTGTGCCAGGCCGATTGCGAAAGGATACTTATTGCAGGTTTCCTCAAAGAGCTGATCAAAGATCCTAAGGTCGTCGTTTCCCGGGTAGCAGAGATAATAGATCCCGGCAGAGTTGAATCGTGCAAAGTGATTGTCAAGAAAGCCTGTAATGAATTCGCCCTGCCCGAACGGATCATTATCCCAAGGCAGCATATCTCCACCATTTATGACCACATCTGCCTGAAAGCTTTTTGCCGCTTCAAGCAGCCGATCATATTTCCACTTGCTTCCATGCAAGTCCGTTACAAACAGCACTCTCATCTTTTCAAAGCCCACCGTGTACTTCCTTCAGAATCCATGATACGTTCAACAGGCCCTCAACTGTTTAATAATCAGTGGACTGAACCCCCTTTTTTATTTGCCTGGATTGTTCGGTTTACAGCTATGACAATTAGTTAACCTTTGCAGCGGCTTCAAAACCGAGATCAAAGGCCTTCAGGTTGGTTTCGACAAAGGCCTTCCTGGTCTTCTCTCGGATCGTCTCCCTGATTGATCGGGCCTCAAGAGGCATTTTGCCGCTCCCGGCCAGGGCGCCCAGCATGACCATGTTGAGAGCCAGGGCCGAACCTGCCTGCAATGCCAGCGCAGTGCCGTCAAAGGCAATCAACTTCTTGACCCTTCCTGAAAGTTTGTCCATGGTGGCCGGCACAGGGGGATATTCTGCCTTCCCCAGGGCCACGGTAAATGGGGGGACGGGGTGGGTGTTTGTGATGACCACGGCATTCTTGTTGCATTTCCTCAAAGCCCGAATTGTCTCTGATGGCTCAAAACCCACCAGCAGGTCAGCCTCCCCGTCTGAAATGCATACACTCTCGCCATCTCCCAGGAGAATCATCGACTCAACCACACCGCCCCGCTGGGCCATGCCATGAAACTCGGACATGCGGACCGGCACATTTGCAGTCACAGCGGCCTCTCCAAGCACGCGGGCGGCGAGAATGTTTCCCTGTCCTCCGACAGCCACAATAATGAGTCTGGTTACATTCATGTGAGCACCTCCTTTTTCAGGGGCAAGATAGCCTTTTCCGGACAAAACTGGGCGCAGAAAGCGCAACCCACGCACCGGTTCTCGTCAATACGAACCTTTTCGTTTTCAAGGTAAAAGGCGGGGCAAGCCACTTTGTTCACACAGGCCCTGTGGTTGTTGCACTTGTCCGTATTGACGTAAAAAGGCCTTTCCTTTTTGCTGTGCGGAAGGGTGCGTTCATACAGGGGGCAGAAGGCCTTCGCGATGAGGACAGAAACCCCTTCGTACGAAACCGCTTCTTTGACTGCCGCCACAGTCTTGCGGAACTTAAGCGGGTTGACTGTAATAACCTTTTTCACCCCCAGCCCCCTGGCCGCATCCTCGATGGAGACCTGGTTGAATGGCAGGCCCAGATGGCTCATGTCCGCGCCAGGATGGGGCTGATGCCCGGTCATGGCTGTAGTACCGTTATCCAGAACGACCAACGTGAAGTTGTGGTTATTGAACACGGCGCTCGCGAGCCCCGGAAGGCCCGCATGGAAAAAGGTGGAATCCCCTATGAAAGAGACCACCTTGCGGCCGGTGGCCCGGGAGAATCCCCCTGCCGTGCCTACGCTGCTTCCCATGGAGATGAGAAAATCCCCCATGCTCAAAGGCGGCAGAAACCCCAGGGTGTAGCAGCCGATGTCCGTGGGATAGATGGCCTCGTCGCCCAACACTTCACGCACCGCCACATAGGTGGCCCGGTGAGGGCAGCCGGCACAAAGGTTGGGAGGCCGCGCAGGCGCCTCCGGGAGGTCCGATACGTCCAGCGGTCGGCTCGGAGTGAAAGGCAGGCCGAAGTGAGAAGCGATTACCCTCTTCACCGTAGCGGGGTCGAACTCATAGAGGCGGGAGAAAAGATCTTCCCCCTTGCCTTTGATGGTCAAGGTCAATCCCGCCTCCTGGGCACAGGCCTTGATCGCCTCCTCCATGTAGGGTTCTCCTTCCTCCACCACCAGGACCTTTTCACAGCCCTTCATGAATTTGACGATCAGATCGCCCGGCACCGGATGGGAAAATCCGAGGCGCAATAATCGGAAACGGCCGGGAGCTTCCAGTTCCCGGATGGCATCTTTCACGTAGCCATAGCTGACGCCATTGCAGACAATACCCCATGTGCCATCGCCTTCCACCCGGTTCCAGGAGCTTTCATTGGAAATGGACAGCGCCTTTTCGTAGTTTTTTAGAAGCTTCACATGCAGGTTCCGGGATACGGCCGGCACGCACACATAGGAAAAAGGGTCCTTCTTAAACTCACCCTGAGTGACCCGCCTCTGCATGGGGCCGAGCGTCACGACCCCGCTGGAATGGTTGATCCGGGTGGTTGTCCGGAAAATCACAGGCTCTTTAAGCTTCTCTGACAAATCAAATGCGTATTTGACCATCTCCTTGGCCTCGGGCACCGAAGAGGGCTCCAGGATGGGCAGCCCGCTAAGTTTTCCGTAGAAGCGGTTGTCTTGCTCGTTCTGGCTGGAGAACATGAACGGGTCATCGGCGCTCACCAGCACAAGACTTCCTGCAACGCCTGTGTAGGCCAATGTCATGAGGGCATCGGCAGCCACATTGACGCCCACGTGTTTCATGGTGCACATGACCCGCAGGCCGCTCATGGCCGCGCCGGACGCCACTTCCAACGCCACTTTCTCGTTGGCGCTGTACTCAAAGTAGAGATCGGTTTCCTGTGAAATCTGGAAAAACTGGAGAGCGATTTCCGACGACGGCGTACCAGGATAGGCCGTGGCAAAGGCCACACCCGCCTCAATCGCGCCCCGTGCAATCGCTTCGTTTCCCAGCATGAGCACCTTCTCTCCCGGGTTGTCTTTAAGCAATTGGTGCATAGTTTCACCCCTTATCTCTTTTTTCGAATCTGATTGAAAATGGCAGGCGGGCCTGCCTTTTGAGCCCTGCCTGTCATATGGGCGAGTACCATCTTAAAAAAGAGCCTATTTCTGTGGCTTCCCCATAACTTCCTTGAACATCTCCATATCCCAAGACCTTGAGTCTGCGATGTTCTGACGGAATTTGATGAAGTCGACAGTATCCTGTCCCGTGATCTTTTTAGTATTAAAGGCTCCAAAGCCAAGGAAAGCCTCACCGCCCATGTTCGCGGCCAGCCAGTGCCTGTGGGAGTTCTTCATGGTATCCCAGAAGAACTTCTTTTTCTGTCGGATGCTGTCGATGGACTCGATGAGGCATCCGGGAAACAAGTTGGCAAAGGTCCAGACGATCCTGTCTACTTCCTTGTCCAGCAGTTCAAAGTCAGCGTTGGGCTGGTGCTCTTTCACAAAGGCGCGCGCTTCCTTGCCCTCATCCCCGGTCTTGTATTCACCATAGACGATCTCGCCGTCTTCGACATATTTGTCTGTGATGATCATGGGATTCCTGATCCATTTCCCGTCCACCTTAAGCACAGGAACTACTTTGCTGATCAGGTTCTTGGCCTTCATCTTGTAGGCGGACCACATCTCACAGGAGACACAGTTCCACATGGCATCTTCCATGCTGAGGAACCAGGGGAGAAAATCGGAGGCGCCGCCGACAGGGGCGGAGCCGTGCTTGGGTCCTGCCTGCCCGAATATGGCCAGATCCGACGCAATGGCCAGATCACAGGCCATGCCGATTTCTTGGCCCCCGGCCACCCGCATGCCGTTCACCCTGCAGATGACCGGTTTTTTACACATAAGGATCGAATCGACCATGTGGTTGAAGAGTTCCATATACTGGCCGTATTCATCCGGCCGCCTGCTGTAATACTCACTGTACTCCTTTGTGTTCCCACCCGTGCAGAAGGCATAAGGCCCGGTGGCCGTAAAGATAGTGGCAACGACGCTTCTGTCCAAAGAAGAGTTTTCAAACCCCGCAATCACACCTTTGACCATCTCTGTGGTGTAGGAATTGTACTGTTTCGGGTTATTGAGGCGAATCCAGGCAGTATAAAGGCCCTCCACAACATTGCCTGAAGGGTCTTTCAAGGGGTTTTTTTCATAAACCACGCATGGGGCGTCTGTCCCCCAATGTGATTCAGTATGCAGAAGATGATCTTTTTGCCCGTTGTCTCTTGGCATCCATTCTAAAGCCATAATATTTTCTCCTTTGTTTGTTGTATTGTTATGCTGAACTCTCCCGGTTTTAAAGCCTGTTCCAAATCGGGACCTCCCTTCTCCCCTTCCTAACGGAGAGATATGGCAGATCACTGGCCGAGACTCTCTATTTTCTGCTATTTTTACATCTCGTTACCTCCTTGTCTCATGATATTGAGGGATTCCCTTCGGAACTCCTTGCCCCCTTTTCTTCCGTTGTTGCAAGCGCCTTGCTTTTTACCGGTCCGGCATGAGCGGGATTAGAGTAAAACATTGGCGAGGGCTTTGATAACCTTCTAAAGCAACTTCTTCAGTTCCTCGTCAAGAAGGCTGCTGGGATAGGCGCCGACGATTGTCTTCTCAACTTCTCCTCCCTTGAAGAACATAAGCGTTGGGATATTCCTGATGCCGAATCTGGCCGGGGTCTTCGGGTTTTCGGCTACATTCATCTGGGCAAACTTTATCTTGCCCTGATACTTTTTGGCGAGTTCTTCGATCATGGGCATCATGACTTTACAGGGCTGACACCACTCGGCCCAAAATTCGACCATAGCCGGCATAGCCGAATGGACGATCTCTTCGTCAAAGTTCTTGTCGGCAACCTGGAATAGTCCGGACATAGTTAGCCTCCTTTCTCCGGTTAGGTGATCAGCAATTCCATGGCCTGCCTGTAGCGTTGGGCCGTCTGAGCGATCACTTCAGGGGGGAGCGGAGGCGGCGGATACGTCTTTCCCCACTCCAGGCTCTCCAGGTAATCCCGGAGAAACTGCTTGTCAAAGCTCGGCTGAGAACGTCCCGGCCTGTACTGATCCTTTGGCCAGAAACGGGATGAGTCCGGTGTCAGAAGCTCGTCGATCAGGATCAGATCGCCGTCCAGTATCCCGAATTCGAACTTGGTATCCGCGATAACAATCCCCTTCGGCTCAGCCACTGCCAGGGCCTCTTCATAAAGAGCCAAGCTCACATCACGCACTCGCACTGCCAGGGTCTCGCCGATGAGTTCGATCATGTGTTCAAAAGAGATATTCTCATCATGTTCCCCTCCTTCAGCTTTTGTGGAGGGGGTAAAGATGGGATCGGGAAGACGGGCCGACTCCTTAAGTCCCGATGGAAGTTTCTGCCCGCAAACCTCTCCTGTCCTGCAGTAGTCTTTCCATCCCGATCCGGCCAGATAGCCCCTCACAATACACTCCACAGGAAGGGGTTCTGCCTTGCGGACCAGCATGGTCCTTCCCCCAAGCATTTCCCAAAAGGTTTGACAGGCGGGCGGGAAGGCCCCGTTGTTCGTGGATATCAAGTGATTCGGGATAATGTGGTCCGTGATTTCAAACCAGAATGCGGAAATGGCGGTGAGAACCCGTCCCTTTCCCGGAATGGGATCATCCATGACCACGTCAAAGGCTGAAATACGGTCCGTTGCTACGATCAAAAGGTCGTCCCCGAGATCATAGATGTCCCTTACCTTCCCTCGCTTCACCAGCTGCAGGCCAGGCAGTTCGCTTACTCTTAACAATGGCATTTCCTTCATCCTCTTTACCTCCTTGTTCAGTATCTCAATACATGGGCCAGTCTCCTGCGGGATTGGGCCGAATGCCATGATTGGTGGTCATACACTTATTCATGCTTTTTACCTCCCTCCTTTGACTATGATACCCCCCTATCCACAGATTCACAGGGGCTCCTAATAATGAGGAAAGCGGCGGCGGCCGCGCCAAAACCATTGTCGATGTTTACCACCACCAGCCCCGGTGAGCAGGACTGGAGCATAGACATGAGCGCTGCCTGGCCCCCGCCGCCATATCCGTACCCCACAGAGGTGGGCACTCCGATGACCGGGACAGGCACCAATCCCTTGATTACAGAAGCCAGTGCCCCCTCCATTCCCGCCACTACGATAATCACCCGGACCCCTTTTGCCCTCATTTCTTCGAGGGGTTGGAAAATTCGATGAATACCAGCCACGCCCACGTCGTAGGCAACCATGGTCTTGCAGCCCATTACCTTCAATATGATCTTGGCTTCCTCGGCCACCCCAACATCAGCAGTCCCCGCTGCCAGGATGCCAACCAAGCCATCGGGGGACAGGAACAGATGGTCCTTCTTCCGCGCCACGATGACCTTTGCCCGGGAATAGACCTCGAATTTGAGATCTGAAAGGCATTCGCCTCTGGCCATGTTCTGACAGGACCGGCTGGCCTTGGTGGCTATGGCCAGCCCCTTCTCCAGGGCCATGGCCTTGAGGAGTTCGATCACGTCCCGTGGCCTTTTCCCAGAGCAGAGAATCACTTCTGGGATGCCTGCTCTTTCCTCCCGCCACAGGTCCAATCGTGCCAAGGTCAGCCCCTCATCCTCTTTTGTGTCAGGGTCAGGGTCGGGTATAATCACACTAAAAGTTTTTTTCTCATTCATAAGTATGGTTCCTTATGCCCGTGAGGGTTCGAGAGAACGCTTCACAAAGGGGCTATGATCATCATAGCAATGGCCGCGATGGGGTTTCCTCCCTCTCTATCATCATGCAGGCAAAGGGAAAGGCCGGCATCATTCCCCCCTGCCCGCCAAGGGCGTTGCCCACCAACACGAAAAGAACCGTGAGGGAAGCCATTAACATCGTGGTTCTAAGGCTGTTCGTACCTTTAAACCCTCCTTATCACTTAAGCCGGGTTTTGAGTTTATCTGAAATTTGGGACAGCTTTTCGCGAGTTGCCTGACGGCCGGCCTCAAGGCGCAGGGCCAGTTTCTCATCCCTGATGGCCAAGATCTGACAGGCCAGATAGGCAGCGTTCTTGGCCCCGTCAATGGCCACGGTGGCCACAGGAACGCCCGAAGGCATCTGAACCGTCGCATAAAGAGCATCCACCCCCGACAGCGCCCCGGAAGCCAACGGCACACCAATGACCGGCAGCGTGGTTTGGGCGGCAACGGCGCCGGCCAGATGAGCGGCCATACCTGCACCGCAGATGATCACCTCCAGCCCTCGGTCTCTCGCTGACCGGGCGTAACCGGCGGTCTGCTCAGGGGCCCGGTGTGCGGATAGAATCTTCATCTCATAGGCCGCTTCCATCTCCTCAAGCACCTGGGCAGCCTGCTGCATTTTGTCAAGATCGCTCTCACTTCCCATAAGAAT
>JAZDGZ010000666.1:0-3485 GCA_043806375.1 Pseudomonadota bacterium
CCCTCTTTGTCTATGGTTAATCTGAGAACCCATCTCCCCTGGTAAGAGAGGTATTCCACATCCACCATTTCAAATCCCATCTCCTCAAGGATGGGCTCCACCAGATCGGCGACCTCTTTCGTGATCATGTTGGTCCTATCCCGCATAATTAAAAAAAAAGCGGGCAATCAGGCCCGCTTCCTAACTGCAGACTGAATTGGCGCTAATATTGGAATTCCATCACAAAACGAGAAGCCAATATAGCGGAACAACACCATGTCCGCAATTTGAAGAACGTCAACCACCCTCGGAGCATGGTTGACAACCTCAAAAAGGGAATCAGGCCCTGCTTTACGGGAACCGTTTGGAGCGGGCAACGGGGTTCGAACCCGCGACCCCAAGCTTGGGAAGCTTGTGCTCTACCAACTGAGCTATGCCCGCCTTCCACGCGAAAAATAGCCTACTGGTCTCAAGCTCTTCATCCCGAATGCGCCGGCAAGGCTTGTACCTGCTTCAGTAGATTACAAAATTAGCATATCATCAACCAAAGTCAAGGAATATTTACCCCCATGAGACCAAAAATTCTCCATGATCTTGACATAATACATAAAGGAAGGCTAAAAAACAGATGCTTATGTGGACAAATAGTTCATTTCAGACTTTGATGCGGTATGAAAAACAAGAAATGTTTGGTTCTTGCCTTGAAGACGCCTGAACCCACCGAAAGATATCTATACTCAATCCTCTCGGGATTGATGTTGACGGCGTCCTTCCCGCCGGGAAAGACGGACTGGATGGCATGGGTTGCCCTGGTTCCTCTCTTCATCGGGCTTTACAGGGCGTCCCCTTTTCACGCCTTTAAAGTGGGCCTGGTCGCTGGATTTGCCCATTACCTGACGCTCTTATACTGGATCATCGTCGCCTTGGAACATTATGGGAATATCCACTACACTGTGAGTGTGGGTATCCTGTTCATGCTCTGCCTCTACCTGGCCCTTTATACCGCCCTTTTCTCAACCTTCGCCGCCAAAATCAGGGGATCCTGGTTTTCGCTTTTCAGGCTCGCCGGCTTCTGGGTGGCCCTCGAATATCTCAGGGCCAACCTGCTGACCGGGTTCCCTTGGTGCCTTTTGGGATACACGCAGTACAGGCATCTTGAACTGATCCAGCTCGCGGATCTGGTCGGCGTCTATGGGCTCTCCTTTGTCCTGGTTCTTTCAAGTGCCCTGATCTACGCCCTTCTTGTGGATCGCCGGTTTCTTAAAGAGGGAACACTGAAATGGGAGATACCGGCCGTCCTAATCGTCGGATGCCTCGCCTATGCCTATGGCCATTTTCGACTTTCCGAGGTGCCTCCCCGTGAGGAGGGAGAGAGACCCTGGAGGATCGCCATCGTTCAAGGGAGCATTGACCAGTCCGTCAAGTGGAATCCGGCATTCCAGAAAAAAACGATCCAGATATACCACCGTCTCAGCCGGACAACCTTTGGGTTCCGGCCGGATCTGATCGTCTGGCCGGAAACATCCGTTCCTTTTTTCTTCCAGGATGCCGCTTCACTTGCACAGAGGGTCATGTTAGTCTCTCGAGAGTCGGGGGCTGACATGATCTTCGGCAGCCCTGCCTACAGAAGGGGGGAGGGACCGGTCAGGCTTTACAATCGCGCCTTTCATCTCTCCTCCACGGGCGATCTGGGGGGATATTACGACAAGGTCCACCTGGTCCCGTTCGGCGAGTACGTCCCGCTCAAGAAATTCTTGCCCTTTGTCGACCGCCTGGTCGTATCGGTCGGCGATTTTGCCCCCGGCGAAAAGCTCTCCCCCCTGAAACTCCAACACTTCAACGCCGGAGTCCTGATCTGCTATGAAATCATATTTCCGGAACTGGCGAGAACTCAGGCCAAGAATGGGGCCCAGATATTGGTAAATCTGACCAATGACGCCTGGTACGGCATGACGAGTGCCCCCTATCAACACTTCTCCATGGCGGTCTTCAGGGCAGTGGAAAATGGAAGGCCTTTGGTCCGGGCCGCCAACACAGGAATCAGCGCATTCATCGGCCCCCGTGGCCGGATCATGGATCAGAGCGAACTCTTCCAGGAAACGGCCCTGACCCGGGAGTTCAAACCGAGCGACCCTGCGCTCACGATCTATACCCGGTATGGAGATCTGTTCGCCCAGACGCTCTCCGTGATAAGCTTGATTAACTTTTTTTTCCTCTTATGTTATCCTAGCAAAAAGCGGCCCCGGGTCCCCAAGGGGACTCTGATCGGCCCTTCATGAAAAAAGACAGGGGTTCCCAATACCCTAGAATCCTGGAACATTATCGGAACGAAACGGAGGTTTCCCATGAATGAGGCGGTCATGACGAAAATCGAAAATATTATGGATCAACTCCATGCCTTGCGAGGTCATCTTTGACTTAGATGAACAACAGAAGGAGCTTGAAGAAATCGAAAAAGCCATGGCAAACGCCGATTTCTGGCGAAGGGACCAGGAAGAGATATCCAAACTGAACCAGCAAAGGGTCTACCTCAAAGAGAGCATCGACCAATGGAATCAGTATTACCGTGAGACCGAAGATGCCAGACTCCTTGCTGAAATGGCCTTTGAAGAGCACGACCAACCTACCCTCAAGGAGGTTGAAAAGGACATCTTCCGAATAGAACGGGAGGTCAAGGGTCTGGAATCACAGTGGCTCCTTGCGGACCCCGATGACAAGAGAAATGCGATCGTGGCTATTAACGCCGGGGCCGGCGGCACGGAGGCCCAAGACTGGGTTGAAATGCTCTTCAGATTGTATACGCGCTGGTGCGAATCCAAGGGTTTTTCTCTCCGTATCATTGACTTTCTGGCCGGCGAAGAGGCAGGGATCAAGAACGTGACCTATACGGTCGCGGGGTCTTATGCCTATGGGCTCATGAAATCTGAAAACGGCATCCACCGCATGGTGAGAATCTCCCCCTTCGACGCCACGGGGAGACGACATACCTCCTTTGCCTCGGTCTCCGTCTTGCCCGAGGTGGACCTGGATATCAAGATCGAGATTGAAGACAAGGATATCCGTATTGACACCTACAGGGCCAGCGGGCCTGGTGGCCAGCATGTAAACAAGACCAGCTCCGCAGTACGCATCACCCACATCCCAACCGGCATCGTGGCCCAGTGCCAGAATGAAAAATCACAGCACCGGAACAAGGACATGGCCTTCAAGGTATTAAGAGCAAGGCTTTACGAGCTTGAAAAGGGCAAACGGGATGAAAAAAAGCAGGCGCTGCACGACAACCAAAAGGAAATCGCCTGGGGAAGCCAGATCAGATCTTATGTCTTCAACCCTTACAGGCTGGTCAAGGACCATCGGACCAATGTGGAAGTGGGTGACCTTGAGAGGGTGATGAACGGATATATCGACCCTTTTATAGATGCCTACCTTAGAATGAAATAATCCCCCGACCCCTCTGCCGGAAAGCTGATCTTTACCCACACTTGACACACGAGGTATTGGGGGGG
>JAZDGZ010000667.1:0-8833 GCA_043806375.1 Pseudomonadota bacterium
CTCAGGAGCCTCTTCCTCGGCTGAAGCCTTAAGGGTCGAGAGCAAGGTCAAGTTTCAGCGCCGGCGGGATAGTCACCTGTCTCGCAGCCGGGCCAAAATCACTCTAAATTCAGTGGTTGCAGGAAACGTGAACGAACGATCGTTTGTTTACTATCTCAAGAGCTTGTTGTCAACTCAAAAACGTATATCTCCTTCATGGTCTCTGGGAGCCCTGAGCCCAAGGGCGGCCCTCCGGAAATAGTGTTGCTGCACGGGAGTTCTCTTTACAACGCCAAGGGAGCTAGGAAACCGGCGTGAAGAAATAAAAAAATTGAATATCCAGCCTACTGCGGGTATGATGCGCAAACACCGCTCAGATATTATGCCTCTCGTGCGCTTAAATACCCTTGTAAGAACGGTCTTCCCTCCTTGTAGTACCCTGGGGTTCCAGAAAGGGTATATCATCTTTGGAAACTGCGTAGGGGGCGCAAAAATCGGCTTTTATGCGGTCAAAAAGTTGATTTCAAATCCCTATTTGGCGACAGGGCCGCCAGCTGAAACGGAGGCTTTATGGGAGCCTCTTCATTATAAGACACCCTAATAAAAGGAGGCTCAGACCATGAGAAAAGCAAAGATTGCAACCCGTGGGCAGGCTCTTGTCCTGGTGGGATTAACCCTGCTGTTTTTCTTTCCCCTAAGTCCGTTAGCAGCTGCCGAAAAAGGGGCGATAAAAATAGGCATGCTGATGCCCTTTAGCGGACCTACGGCCGGCACGGCCAAGGACGGAAGGCTCGCCATAGAGATGTACCTCGAAAAGGCCGGCGGGCGAATTGCGGGAAGACCCATTGAACTCATCGTAGAAGACTCTGGAGGTCAGCCCAAAGTGGCCCTGGAGAAGACCAGAAAGCTCGTTGAGGGAGACAAGGTGCATCTGATCACGGGAGTTGCCTTGAGCCATGAGGCCCTGGCCATCAGGGACTATGTGGTGACTCATAAGGTCCCCACGATCATCAGTCTCTTCGCCGGGACAACGGCGCTCTGCTTTGACAAGAAGAGTGAATACATCCTGCGCACAAGTCTGGTGAACGGGATGCAGGCCATGGCTGCAGCGCGATACGCCTCCGAAGCCCTCAAATACAAGAAGTTCGTGATCATGGGTGAGGACTACGTAGCGGGCCGTGAAAAGGGACTGGTCTTCAAGAACGTGGTCAAAGAGCGGGGCGGGGAGATTGTTCAAGAACTCTTCACTCCGATCGGAACAAAGGATTATGCGCCTTTCTTGACCCAAACAAAGGAGGCTGACGCCCTGTTTGCCTTCTTCCAGCCCGGGGATGGCTTAAGGTTTCTTAAGCAGTACGCCGACTTCGGGATGAGGGCCCGCCTGCCTGTGCTGACGACGGCCGGCATGGTCAACTCTGTGACACTGCCCGCTGTCGGCGATCCTGCGCTGGGCGTGATGATGGCGAATCATCTGGCTCCTGCAGGCGCATTTCCCGACCGGCCCGAGTACGTCAAGTTCGCCCAGGAGTTCCAGCAAAAGTACGGCCATGAACCCCAAGATGGTGCTATACAATGCCATACCGGGATGCAGGTGATCTCTAGGGCCTTGGAAGCCGTCAACGGAGACGTTGAGGATGCGTTGAAATTCCTTTCAGCGGCAAAACAGGTAAAGTTTGAGGCATTGCATTCCCCCTTCAGAATCGAGGCGGAGACCAACAGCGTCAGCCAGAACATTCGCGTCGTCAAATTTATCAAGAAGGACGGAAAAATGGACTTTGAGACACTGCAAGTCTATGAAGATATAGGCGCCACAGACATTGCACCCTATCTGAAAGAGAAATAACAGGAGATGCCAAAGATGGACGTCAACGTCTGGTTCAGAAAGGCTCTTCACCCCGATTATCCGAAAGAAACCACTTCATTGCGATTGGAAAAGGATAAATCGGCCCTGATCATTGTGGACATGCAAAACATGTTCGTTCACCCGAAGGGGACCTTTGGTTCCCGGGGTATCGATGTGTCCGGGGCAGGTCGACTCGTCAAGCCGATTTCCGATATGGCCGGCGCCTTCAGGATAAAGCATAGGCCGGTCATCTACGCCCGGCACACTTTCCGGCCGAACTTCCCTGACAGGAGCAGGATGTATGTCGAATTGATGTATGCTCGGCAAGGCAAGGAACCGACCGGGATCCTGCTGAGGGACTCCTGGGAGTCTGCGATTGTGGATGAATTGACGCCGCTGCCCGATGATATCCTCATAGACGCCAAGCACCTCTTTAGCTGCTTTCACCAGACGGATATGGAGATGGTCCTAAGGAATTTGGGTATCGAGAACCTCTTTTTCACCGGGGTAACCACATCGATTTGCGTGGAGACCAGCATCAGGGATGCTTTCCACCGAGACTTCCGATGCATCCTGGTGGATGATGGGACCTGGGAGAAGGTCCCAGAAATGGGGGCGGCCTCAAAAAAAGTTATTGCCATGCATTTCGGCTATTTGACATCATCTCAGGATGTATTGAGGGCCTTGACTTGATCTAGCAGGCTGCTGAAAAATGTCTAGATGCAAGGCATCCGAAATTCCAAGGAGTGAGGCGTACATAGAAGTACGCCGCAAGGACGAGGGATGAGGAAAACGCCGCAGATGGGCGTTTTTCAGCAGTCTGTTAGACGCCCAGATGCTGGGCCATAATCTGCTCGTTGCTTCTCAACGCCTGAGGCGTCGATCGATACACGATCTCCCCTTTGCTGATCACATGGACAAAGTCGGCGAGGCCAAGGGCCAGCGGGACGTTCTGCTCCACCAGGAGAATGGAAAGCCTTTCCTCCTTGAGCTGGGCAATGATACGACGGATTTCCCTGACGATGATTGGTGCAAGGCCTTCAGAAGGTTCGTCCATCAGAATGAGAGTCGGATTGGTCATCAGGGCCCTGGCGAGAGTGAGCATTTGCTGTTCTCCCCCTGATAACCTGTTGCCCTTGTAGTTCGCCCTTTTTCGGAGTACGGGAAAAAGGGCATACACCTTTTCCAGGGTCCAAGAACCTTCGGTTCCCCTCTCCCGGGCAGCCATCGTCATGTTTTCTCTCACGGTAAGGGAAGGAAATATCCTCCGGCCTTGGGGGACGAGCCCGATTCCCATGCGAGCGATCTGGTGGGGCGGACGACCGGCGATATCCTGCCCCCTGAAGCGAATCGTCCCTTTGCGCGGGGGAAGGAAACCGATCACCGAATGAAGCAGGGTTGTCTTCCCCATGCCGTTTCGACCCACCAGCGCCATGACAGAGCCTTCGTCAAGCTCAAAGGAAATACCCCGGAGAATATGGCTATCCCCGTAGTAACTGTGGACATCAATCAGCTCTAACATCTTCTGTGCCCTCTTCGACCCCGAGATAGATTTCCTTGACTTTGGGATGGGCCTGGATCTCCTCTCCCCGCCCTTCCGCCACGACCTGTCCGTAATGCAGCACCGTAATCCTATCGGCGACTTCGAAAACGAGGTCCAGATCATGGGCGATCATCAAGATGGTCACCTCACGCCCAAGGTCCTGGATCACGCCGATAAGGGCCTTGCTCTCGGCAGCAGACATTCCTGCCGTGGGTTCGTCCAGAAGCACGATCTTGGGATCAGAAGTCAAAGCCAGGATGATCTCCATTTGACGCTGCTCCCCATAGGACAGGGCACTCACAGGAGCGAATCGCTTCTCCCACAGCCCGTTTTTCTCCAGCAGGTGCGCTGCCTTGTTGTACATATTCTTGTAGGCGGTGACGGGGCGATACATCTGAAAACCGAAGTTTTGTCCTGCTTTGATCCCCAGCAACACATGATCGAGGACAGAGAGCCTGAGAAAGAGGTTGTTCACCTGAAAGGTGCGTGAGAGCCCGAGATGGGTCCTGGCATGAAGAGGTTTTGCAGTGATATCCTGGCCGAACAGGAGTATTCTGCCCCGGGAGGGAGGAAATTCCCCGGCAATCAAGTTGAACAGCGTGGTCTTTCCCGCCCCATTGGGTCCGATAATCGCCAGCCTCGCTCCTCTTTCCACCGAGAAAGAGACGTTTAGCAGGGCCTCTAGGCCGCCGAAATTTTTCGACAGATGCTCAACCTTCAGGGCTTCCATACCCAATGACCCTCTTTTTCCAAAATTGCAGGAGGTAACCCCCGATGCCGCGAGGGAGGTACAGAATCGTCAAGACAAAGGCCAACCCGATGATCCACATCCAGTACTCGGTATAGATACTCACAAAGTGCTTCATGAGGACGATGACACCGGCCCCAAGCGCGGGTCCAAAGAGGGTGCCCGGCCCCCCCAAGATGACCATGAGCATGATCTCCCCGGAACTTCCAATACTCAGCTCAAGGGGACTCACAAATCCGTTAAAGTAGGCGTACAGCACGCCGGCAACCCCACCGAAGAGGCCGGAAAGAATAAAGCAGACATATTTGTATGCAAAGGTATTGTAACCCAAGGCTCTCATTCGGTGTTCGTTTTCGTGGATGCCTGTAAGGGTATGGCCGAAGGGCGAATTGACGATCCGGCGCATCAGAAAAAAACAGATGACGAATACCAGCAAGACAAAAAAATAGAAATGGGTCGGATCTGTCAGGGACCAGGGAATCCCCAGCTTCGGCCGAGAAATGCCGGGCAGCCCGTCGTCCCCCCCGGTCACGGATCGCCAATTCCAGGCAACGGCGAAGAGCAACTGCCCCAAGGCCAGGGTAATCATCAGGAAGTAAGGCCCTGCGGTACGAACGGCCAGAAACCCGAAGGGCAAGGCAACAAGGCCGGACATCAGGATCCCGCCGGCGGCTGTCAGCACCGGGTTTTCAATCCCATAGTTAACCAGGAGCCCCGTCGTGTAGGCCGCCGTGCCCAGAAAGGTGGCATGACCGAAGGAAGGAAGCCCTGTGTATCCCATTAAAAGGTCCAGGCTTGACGCCAGGATGGCAAAGATAAGGATCTGGGTCATCAGGCTCATCACATAGGAGGAGGCAAAGAGAGGAAAAATTAACAGCACGACGCCGCCAAAAATGTAAGGCGCGAAAGAAAGAAGCCGACGAGGATGCTCAGAGAACCTCTCTTTCATGGTCACCTTCTCCCCAGAAGCCCGGAAGGCCTCAGGATGAGGATAACGACCATGATGGCATAGACCGTAAACATGGCCAGGCCCGGAAAAAGGGCCTTGCCGAAGGAATCGAGGATACCGATAAGGAGGCTTCCTGCCAAAGCCCCCTGCAGCGTTCCCAAACCCCCAACGACAACCACAATCAATGCCAGGATAAGGATCTCCACATCAAGCCCCGGGCTGACCCCTATGAAGGGTCCCCCGACAACGCCGCCGAAGCCGGCGAGGAAAGCGCCTAAGGCGAAGACCAGCGTGGAGGTGACCCCGATATTAATCCCTAATCCGGTGACCATCTCCTTGTCGTCGACCCCTGCCCGAATGACGGCGCCCCATCGGGTCTTCTCCTGGAAAAGCCAGAGCCCTGCGGCGACGGCGATGCCGATCACAATCACCGCCAATCGATAGGCAGGATAAGAACTGCCCAGGATGGAGACGGAACCGGCGAGACTCACGGGTTTACTGATGGCGTGATCATCCATTCCCCAGATGAACTTGCAAATATCCATGAAGATATAGATCAGCCCGAAACTCACCAAGACCTGTTCGAGATGCTGACGGTACAAACGACGGAGCAGCAGGCGCTCGACCCCGGCCCCGATCAACCCGACCACGATAGCAGCCCCAATGGCGGAGAGGAGAAGGTTGCCCCCTGTGGAACGGCTGATGGACAGACCGATGTACGCCCCCACCAAAAAGAAAGAACCGTGGGCCAGGTTGAGAATGCCCATAAGCCCGAAAGTCAGGGACAGCCCCGCTGCGACGAGAAAAAGCAAGAACCCAAAAGAGAAACCGTTTAAGAGCTGAATAAGCCATTCAGACAATAAAATTCCCTTGCCCAGGTTGAGCGAATTTTTACGGAGAGACCCAAATGGGCATAACCCTTAACGGGCTGTTGCCGTAACAGTCTCCTAACTCTTGCTTTCTCGGCCGGAGACTTCGATCAGGATGCGTTCCGAGGCCATGGGCTTTCCGTCAAGCCTGTCTCTCAGCCAATCCGCGATCAGGGTTCTTACCTCCAGGGCGTGCCCCTCAATGGAATGGTTTTCACCCTCGTAGACGACTATTTTCTTGGGTGATGGAATCTCTTCGTATAGTGAGTACGAATGTTCGACTGGACTTAGCTCATCATCCCCGCCGGCGACGATCAAAAAAGGGCATTGGATCTTTGCTCCGAGGCCCTTAAGGGAGAGGCTTTGGGCGAATTTGTCAAAGGCTTCTTCATCTTCGTACCCTGCCATCCACATATATCGCGCCTTAAAGGTGGGGGACGCCATGTTGAAGATCGTATTCATACCGGGCTCGTGGCAGACCAGGTGGGCCACGGCGGCTTTGTATCTGTGGTCATGCGCCACCACTTGTGTCACCCAGAAGGAACCCATGCTCATTCCCCATACGCCGATTCTCTCGGGGTCGATCTCCCGCCGGGCCGACAGGAAGTCCATCGCCGCCTGTCCGGCCCGGGCAAAGTTGTCACTTGTGCATCTGATCTTGCGCATGCAGCATTCGCCTTGCCCCGGTCCATCGATGGACAGGACGGCCATGCCCCTTTCCAGGAGTTTGTTGCCGTGAAGGGGGTTCAGCATCTCTTTGAATCCGTCCATGCCGTCAAAGTAAAGGACGCAGGGCGCCCTTTCGGGCCTGTGGGGTGGGAAATGGAGCAATCCAGGCAGAGATTTTCCTTCAAATGGGATTTCAACCTTTTCTATGGGATGGGGGGCATGCTCGATGAAACGGTCATAGCACTGGGTCTTCCTGTTGTGAAAGGTGATATTTTCTTCGTTGTCATCCTCATGGATGGGCCACTGGGCCATGCCATAGAAGATGGCCGCGGCGAAATAGTTGTCTCTGGCGGTCACGTGGTGGTTTTCATCTTCCGCCCTCTTCGCCATGGCCTCGCGTTTCTGAGCAACCCTGGCGAACTCCCTGGAAATGTCGGCACATTTCCTGACCCTTGCGCGAATACCCATGACATCAGGGGCAACATCCAGCCCGATGGCGCCCATGGCGGCTCTGGTCATAGGCCAGACGAAATCAACCCCCGTGGTTTCGACGGCCTTGTCGATCAACCACCTCTGCTCTCTCATTCTTCGCGAGTTTTCTTTGCTGCGGCGGCTCATCTCACCCCCTCATGGACCGATTGGATTCGGGATGGTATTGGTGCTTCGAGGCTGGCACCGGACATGCCTTAACAAGGACCCGATCCTCTCCCGGATCGGAGGAGCGGTCCCCTACGCCTATCTCTTTGCAGGAAACGAATAGGCTCTACAGGATGGAGCTCTCCCCTTGACGGGTCTACCCGCCAGGCTTAAGGCGAGTCAGCACCGCGAAACCCTACCGTTTGAGACAAGGACTGTCAAGATCTTTACTGTCCATGCCCTAATCATCCTTGTCCAGGAAAAACCCTCCTGCTTTTTTGGGGCATTGGGTTCTCCACGGTCCTCTTCAGGCCCCTTCTTCATGCTGTGTCCACCGAACAAGAAAGATCTCCCTTCGAGAAAACTTCCTGCCGCAAAATTAAAGATCCCAGGAAAAATTATAACCCGTTCAACCCCCTTTGAAGGATAAGGGAGATTTTTATTGTTGACTCTTGAGATCATCCTGCTTAAAAATCAACCCAATGGTTGGTGGGCATCCTACTTGCCCACTGAGCCGGTTGGAGGTGCGCTTTATGTCGAAGAGCTCGAAAACTGAAGATATGGAAGAGAAAATCCTCAGCGCAGCGAGTCGCCTCTTTAGCAAGAAAGGATACAAGACCACCTCCCTCCAGGAAATTGCGGACCAGGTCGGACTCCACAAAACGAGTCTTTTTCACTACTTTAAGGGTAAGGATGAGATATTGATGCGGGTGATGGATGAATCTCTCAGCTTTTCAAAGGACTTGACCCAAGGATTGTAAAACTGGGCATCCTGGGCATGTGCAACTGGATCATCATATGGTACAAGGAGCAAGGCCCCGCAACCCCGGACGAAATCTACGATGCTTTTTGCTCGATCATCACCGGAAGTCCTTTCGACCATTTAAATCCTATGAACCATTGAGAGAAATAATCCAACAGGAGGTCCCTTGGTATGCCGCATTTTAGGAGAGGGAATAATGACTGAGGCCTTGCAGACCCTTGAAAAGATAAAAGGCATTAACGCATCCTTTCCCTTTACCGATCCGGTGAAAGACTGGAAAGCAGAGGGCAAGAAGGTTCTTGGCTACACCTGCATCAACGTCCCTGAAGAGCTTATCCATGCCGCCGGAATTTTGCCTTTTAGGGTGACCGGCTCTCAAGAAGAATCGAGCCTGAATCAGGCGGATGCCATTTTTTATACCAGCACCTGCTCTTTTATCCGCAGCTGCCTTGAACTTAAGCTGCGCGGGGACTACAACTTTCTTGACGCCTATGTAGGCAGCACACCCTGTGAAGGCGCTATGCGTCTCGCCGAGGTGGGAGGCCGGTTTCACACGATCCCTCTCCTTTATATCATGGATGTCCCCCGTAAAATCAACGAAAGGAGCATCGCCTACTACCGAAATGAAATATTTGAATTCAAGAAACGCCTGGAGGATTCTTTCGGGGCGAAGATCTCTGACGGCGCCATTGTCGACTCCATAGCCCTCTATAACAAAACGAGAACCGTTTTTAAAAAACTAAGTGACCTGAGGAAGCGAGACACCCCCCCTCTCTCCGGCGCCGAGATGATGGAGGTGCTCAATGCGGCAGTCAGAATGCCCCGAGAGGAGTT
>JAZDGZ010000668.1:0-6349 GCA_043806375.1 Pseudomonadota bacterium
GTGAGTCAAGGATATAATGAAGCCCTGGTCTCTAAGGCGCCAAAACCCTTCAGTTTATATCGCATATGAATGACCGGCCTTTTCTTGACCGTTTTGGACATTGGAACATTTGGATTTCGAATTTGTTTCGAAACCGGGGACCCGCCCGCAGGGTGGGGAGTCCGAGCACAGCGAGGACAATTTCGTGCTTCGGATTTCGAATTTCACTTCGCCCAAGAACGCCTGAAACGGTATAACTTTTTCAAATCTCACCGGTAGAACCGGTGGATTAATAACGAGTTAAACTGACCGCCTTCTCGCTCTTCCCAGGATCGGTCTGAAGATCTCCAATACTGAACCGACCTCGCGGCAGCCCATCAGCCTGGCCAAGGCAAAGTAGATGATTTTGCCTGCCAGGACCACCAGGAGAACCCGGACCATGAGAGACCAGAACCCGGATCCCGGAACGGGCGACAACCACCTGGAGTAGAGCAGATATATTCCGAGTCCCATTGCGGCAGAGGCGACTGCACTCTTCAGGGCGGAGTTCATAAGGAGCCTCAGATCGAGCCGCCCCAGCTTGCTTCTGAGAAAGATCAGGAGGAGGCAGAACTGCAACGTAGAGGCGAGGGAAAGGGCAAGGGCCAGCCCCCCATGCCTTAAGGGACCCATGAGAATGAGGCTGAACCCCAGATTCGCCAGCATAGCGATGGTCGCCACCTTAACCGGGGTCTTTGTGTCCTGGAGGGCGTAGAAGGCCGAAACCAGCACCCTGGTCCCGGAAAAGGCCCAGAGCCCCAGGCTGTAGTAAAAGAGGGCCCTGGCGGTCATGGCCGTAGAAACGGCGTCAAAGGCCCCCCGCTCAAAAAAGACCTGAATAATGGGCCTTCCCAGGACGATCAATCCCACCATGGACGGAATGGTGATAAAAAAGACCAACCTCATGGCATGGCCGAGGGTATCCCTGAAATCATCGATGTTCTTTTCCGCCGCCTGTTTTGAGAGGGAAGGAAGGGCTGCGGTGCTGATGGCGATGGCAAAGACGCCCAACGGAAACTCTACGAGCCGGTCGGCATAGTAGAGCCAGGAGATGCTTCCCTCCGGCAGGAAAGAGGCGAGCAGGGTCCCGATAAACTGATTCAACTGATATATGGCGGAGCCGAAGATGGCGGGAAGCATAAGCAACCCGATCCTTCTTACGCCAGGATGGTCGGGTTTCCACAAGGGCACGAGAGAAATCCCCCTCCTGAGAACCCAGGGGATCTGGAGCGCCACCTGCAGGATCCCTCCGACGATCACCCCGACGGCTACACCCACGATGGGCTGAGCGCAATGGGGTGAGATCCACAGGGTGGAGGCGATGATGCCCACGTTTAGAAAGACTGGAGCGGCTGCGGGTGCAGCAAAATGCCGCAGGGAATTGAGGATGCCCATGAAGAAGGCGACCAGGCTGACGAGAAGGATATAAGGAAAGGTGATCCGTGTCAGCAACACGGTGAGGTCATACTTGACCCCGGAGGCGCCAAAGCCGAAGGCCTGGATTCTAACGATCCACGGAGAAAAGAGGATGCCCAGGAGCGTCACGATCACCAGGGCTATGGAGAGAAGGGTCAGGACCGCCCTTGCCAGCTGGTAGGCGTCCTCCCTTGATTTCCGAGTCAGATATTCCGTAAAAACCGGGATAAAGGCTATGGTGAGAGATCCCTCGGCCAAGAGGCGCCTGAGCAGATTGGGGATGCGAAAGGCCACAAAAAAGGCGTCAGTAGCCAATCCGGAGCCGAAAAACCTGGCCACCACGACATCACGTATCAATCCGAAGATTCGACTCAGAAAGGTATAGAACCCGACGGTACCGGCCGCCTTGCTTACGTTCTCTTTTTCCGATATGATGGTTTCAGGATTTTTCACAGATTGTTTTTATCTTGACATGAGGTCCGATTTTGCATAAATATTATTTTTGTAGTCATTCAGTTTAAGTTTCACAGAAGGAGATCACGATTTGGCGATCCACAAATCAGTCCTTAAAAGGGCACGACAAAGTGAAATCAAAAGGATAGGAAACATGGCCCATAGAAGCAGGGCCCGAAACCTTGTCAAAGACGTCAGAGGGGCAGTGGCGGACAACGACGTCGAGAAGGCCAGGGAAACCCTGCCCAAGGCGATCGCTGTCATGCAAAAAACCGCCTCCAAGGGTATCTTTCACAAGAAGAAGGTCTCCCGCACCGTCTCCCGACTCACGCGCCAGGTCAATCGCCTCATAGCGGAAAAATCGGTTTAGTACTTATCTGCAAAGGGATATGATCAGGTTCTCCAGAACCGGCTTCGGCCTCGAGCCCGACTTAAGCCACCCATCCGCCTTGTAGAGAAGGTCCAGGCCGTTCTCCAGTTCCTTCATTGACCACTGCTTTGAATGTTGAATGAGTTCCCTGTTCAAGAAATGGGCGGAACCGAGTTTTTTTGCCACCTCCTTGGGGCCCCCTCCCTTGTCCAGGACCGTCCTGGTCTGCAACAGCAGCCTCACTTGGCGGTTCAGCATGCCGATGATCCTCAGGGGCCCCCCCCTCTTTTCTTCTTCTTCGAGAAACCGGTTTAATAAAGAGAGCGATCCCGCGCAATTCTTCGCAGATATCTGGTCCATGAGCTCAAAGATGGTATAGACACGGCTGTGAATCACCAGGGCCTTGGCCTCGTCAATGCCCACCCCACTCCCGAATCCGAGATGCAGTTTTTCCAGTTCGCCGTACAGTTCCCTCGTGTTGTTCCCCACGATCTGATGGAGGTAGGCGCAGGCCTGCCCGTCGATCTTCAACCCAATCTCCTTAGCCATCCGCTTGATCCACGGCAGGGCCTCCCTCTCATTTAAGGCCTCAAAATTGACCGCCCTCCCGGCAGCCCTGAAGGCCTTGTAAAAGGACCTCTTGAAGTCGGGTTTGGAGCAGATAAATACCAGGCAGGTCGAGTCGGAGGGCCTTTGAAGGTAAGGCAGAAATTTCTCCAGCCTCTCTTTTGTGAAACCCTCTGTCCGCCGGACAATCATCAGTCGGTTCTTGGCCATGAAGGGAATCGAGCACGCGCGGCTGATGATCTCCCCGGGATCGGCCTCATCGCCGTAGAAGATCTCAAGATTAAGATCCTGGGCCGAGCCCGGAACCAGGAGGCCCTTCATTTCGGACAGGACCCTCTCCAGACGGAACTCGTCGGAACCGTAAAGGAGATAAAAGGGGGCGAAGGGCCCCTTTTTCAGCGATCCCATGAACGCCTCTGGAAGCAAATCTCCGGACATCAAAACCTTTCAACGGTCTTCTGGTAGACCTTTTTGGCCAATCGACGGGCGATCTTCTCCAGGGCCTCCCGCTGGTGATATCGGGTGGTGAGGGGGTCCGTGTCAACCATAAAACTCGCCCTTTCCTCCATGGCCTCATCGCGCCAGATCACCTTGTTATTCCTCCTGTCGATCAGCTGCATATCCAGCCTGATTTTGAGGCGACGGCTCCTGGTCACCTCATGGGTGGTCGAATACCCCCCGACCGTATGCTGTTGATAGTCGTAACTGAGGGCCTCGGTCTTGATATCGTAGATTCGACCGATCAGGACCGCATGGGCCCCCGCTTCGGAGACCAGGGGAATCTTTCCGTGGCTGATGAATTCTTCCCGAATGACCTTTGTGAAATCGGCCTCAAAACCTATTTCTGAAGAGGTGCTGGTGATCATAGGAATGGCCAGGCTCTCGAGCTGTATTCCGACCGGTTCCCCTGTAGCCCTGAAATGGTAGCCGCAGCCGACCATTAAGATCAGGCATCCGAGCACGAAGAGCTTGTTCGCTACCTTCATTTTCAGACGACCACATTGACCAGTTTATTGCGGATGACGATCACTTTCTTGATCGGTTTCTCCCCGACAAAACCCTGCACCCGTTCGCTTTTCAGGGCCTCGGCCTCTATCTCCTTTTCGCCGAAGGAGGCGGGCACCTCTATCCGATCTCTCACTTTGCCGTTGACCTGGAGCACAATGAGAACGTTCTCCACCTCCAGGGCCTCCTCGCTGTAGGTCGGCCATGGCACCGTCAGGAGGCTCTCTTTGTGACCCAGCATACCCCACAGCTCTTCGGTGATATGAGGCGCCACCGGAGAGAGGAGAACGACCGTACCCTCCACCGCCTCCTTGATCACGGGCCACCTGAGAGGATCAGCGTCATTATCGCCGCCCAGCACCCGCTGGGTCTCGTTGACCAACTCCATGACGGCGGCGACGGCCGTGTTAAAATGAAAACGGTCCTCGATATCGCTGCTCACCTTCTTGATGGTCTGATGGGTCTTTCTGTGCAAGTCCTTCAAATCGCCCGAGAGGGTCTTCTTTCCATCATAGGACCGGGCCTTTGAGGTTTCCTCAAGGTTCTCCGTTACCAGCCTCCAGACCCGATTCAAGAACCGGAAGGACCCGTCCACGCCCTGATCGTTCCACTCCAGGTCCCGCTCCGGCGGCGAGGCAAAGAGGCAGAACATGCGCACCGTGTCGGCCCCATAGCGGTCTATGAGTTCCTGAGGATCCACAACGTTCTTCTTGGACTTGGACATCTTGAGGGTATTCCCCGTGACAATCTCGGAATCACAGCGGACGCACCGATTCTCCTTCACCTCATAAGGGAACAGATACCCGTGCCGGGGGCACTCCTGGGTCTCCTTGCAGACCATGCCCTGGGTCAAGAGATTCGTAAACGGTTCGCTCACCTTCAGCTCCCCGAAATCCCTCAGGACTCGCGTGTAGAAACGAGAGTAGAGGAGGTGAAGGATAGCATGCTCTATGCCTCCGATGTATTGATCCACCGGCATCCAGTAATCCACGCGCCCCTGATCCAGAGGACCTTTCGCATAATCGGGGCAGGCATACCGATCAAAATACCATGAAGATTCAACAAAGGTATCCATGGTGTCCGTCTCACGCCTGGCTAGGCCCTTGCATTTGGGACAGCGGGTCTCGAAAAAAGAGGGTTCAAAGGGAAGGGGTGACCCTCCGTTCGGCCTCATCTCGAGGTCAAGGGGCAGGACCACGGGCAGATCTTCCGCGGGCACCGGAACGGTCCCGCAGGTCTCGCAATAGATGATCGGAATGGGGGCGCCCCAGTACCTCTGCCGGGAGATATTCCAGTCCCTCAGCCTGTAATTGACGGTCTTATGCCCCAGCCCCTTTGAGTCCAAAAATGTCGCGATATTGTCAAGGGCCGCCAGATTGTGCTCCCCGCTGAAGGGGCCGGAATTCACAAGGATGCCCTCCCCCTCGTAGGCCTCCGTCATATCCTCTTCCCTAAGATCACGATCGGGCGGCTTTATCACCACCCGGAGGCGGAGATCGTACTTCTTCGCAAACTCGAAATCCCGCTGGTCGTGTGTCGGAACGGCCATAATCGCGCCGGTGCCATAATCAAAAAGCACAAAATTGGCCACATAGATGGGGATCTCCTCTTGAGTGACCGGGTTTATGCAGGTTCTTCCCGTAAAGACCCCCTCTTTGATGGTAAGATCCGCAGTCCTGATATAGCTGTCCACCTTGAGGGTCCGCTCGACAAGGGCGAGGACCTCCCCTTCCTGGGGCTGTCCTTTGATCAGCTCCCTGAGCATCGGATGCTCCGGTGCGAAGCAGAGGAAAGTGGCCCCGTAGAGCGTATCCTGCCTCGTCGTGTATACCTCGATCACTTCCTTCGAACCGACGACGGGGAACCGAATGATGGCCCCATAACTCTTGCCGATCCAGTTTTTCTGCATGGTCAGGACCCTCTCCGGCCAACCGGGAAGCCTGTCGCAGTGGTCAAGAATTTCGTCGGCGTAATCCGTGATCTTGAAAAACCAGCTGTCCATCTCCTTAAGGGTCACTTCCTGGTCCGTATGGCGCCAGCACCGGCCGCTCTCCACCTGCTCCTTGGCCAGGACGGTCTGACAACTCTCGCACCAGTTCACATAGGTCCTCTTTTTGTAGGCCAGTCCTTTTTCATACATCTTCAGAAAGACGAGCTGTTCCCACCGATAGTACTCGGGGTCACAGGTCGCGAGTTCGCGGTCCCAGTCATAGCTGAAACCCATCCGCTTCAGCTGGGTCTTCATGTTCTCTATGTTCTGATAGGTCCAACGGGCAGGATGGGTCCTGTTTTCAATGGCCGCATTTTCCGCAGGGAGCCCAAAGGCATCCCATCCCATGGGGTGAAGAACGTTCTTGCCCTTCATGCGCATGTATCTGGCCACCACGTCCCCGATGGTGTAATTCCGCACGTGTCCCATATGGATCTTCCCTGAGGGGTATGGGAACATTTCGAGAAGGTAATATTTCTCCTTGCTTCTATCTTCACTAACCTTAAACAGGCCTTCCTTTTCCCAGTAGG
>JAZDGZ010000669.1:0-4734 GCA_043806375.1 Pseudomonadota bacterium
GGGGAGTTCGGGTGGACCCTCTGTCTTCTTCCTACCCTCGAACTGGCAAGGCATTCGAAACTGTCGATCGGAGGGTACACCTCGCAGATTATCAAGGCCTGTTTCCTTGACATGCCGGATCCGGTTCAGGAATGGAAAAAGGTATATACCAATGCTAAGAGCATCAAGAAATGGCTCAACAAAATGGATGTGAAGGCCTTTCATATCGAATCGGACCATGTGGACCTCAAGATCGTGCCGGGAAACAAAAGGCAATGGATCGGCCTTTCCGGACACAATATTCCCAGTTTCGAACTCTTCATCTCCCCGGACTGGCGGGGAACCGAAGGGGTCTACTACGCGGATCAGCCCTCTTACCGAAACGGCAACTACGTCGAAGGGGTGCGGCTCAGCTTCAAGAAGGGATCCGCTGTCAAGATAGAGGCCAAGAAAGGAGAGGCTTTCACGATCAAACAACTGCGGTTGGATCCGGGTGCCGGCAGGGTGGGGGAGTTCTCCCTTACCGACCGAAGGTTCTCCAGGATAAACCGGTTTATGGCCAACACCCTCTTTGATGAAAACTATGGCGGCCGTTTCGGGAATTGCCACATCGCCCTGGGTTCGTCATATTCCGATACCTATAACGGAGACCCCTCGAAACTCACAAGGGGGATGAAAAAGAAGCTCGGGTTTAATGATTCCGCCCTTCATTGGGATCTCGTGAACACTGAAGACAAGACCATCAGCGCCGTCTTCCCCTCGGGGAAAAAAGTGATCATTTACGAGAAAGGTCTTTTTAAATATTAACAATGCCTTACCGCTTCCTAACGGATTTGGTGATCCTCCTGCACCTCCTTTGGATCCTCTTTCTGGTCTTCGGAGTCCTTCTGGTCTTGGTGAGGCCCAAAATCGCGATCTTCCACTTGGGAGGGCTCCTTTTTTCACTGACCCTAAACCTCATGGGATGGTTCTGCCCCTTGACTTACCTGGAGAATCATCTTCGTGGCCTATCTGATCCCGGCACAAGATATTTGGCCACCTTCGTGACAAAGTACATGGCACGTATCGTATACCCTGATCTGCCGGAAAAGGTTATCAGGATTGGGGAGATGATCTTTGTCGGGTTCTATATCTTGTTGTACGCCTATTTGGCTAAGAGGCGTCGAATTCTGAATCGCATCCTTGACTGGCCCGAACAGCGGAGGCCTTGATAGAGTCCCTCAGCTTCCGTATGAGGGATCCAAAGACGGGATTGTCATGAAGCGAGTCATTCTCCACGTGGACATGGATGCATTTTATGCCTCCGTAGAGCAAAAAGACCGTCCGGAGCTCAGGGGAAGACCTGTGATTGTGGGGGGTACCACCAATAGGGGGGTGGTTTCCGCCGCCAGCTATGAGGCGAGGAGATTCGGCATCCATTCCGCAATGCCCATTTTCGAGGCTAGGAGAAAGTGCCCTGACGGCATTTTTCTTCCCGTCAGGATGGGGAGGTACAAGGAGGTGTCTTGGAAGATTATGACCCTCCTGGAAGGATATTCCCCCCTGGTTGAGCAGGTATCCATCGACGAAGCCTTTGTGGATATTTCAGGGTTGGACAGACTGCACGGTTCTTCAAAAGAGGTCGCCTCCAAGATAAAGCTCAGCATCGGCCTCGCCACCTCCCTGACTTGTTCCGTAGGCGTAGCACCCGGCAAGGTCTTTGCCAAGATCGCCTCGGATATGAATAAGCCTGACGGGCTCACCGTGATTGAACCCCAAGATCTCAGCCGAGTCATTCAAGACCTCCCGATCAATAAGGTTCCTGGGGTCGGTCAGAAGGCGGTACAACGCCTCCAAAGGCTGGGCGTCTTGACACTGGGTGATGTGGGGAAGATCTCGGAGACCGCCCTCCTGACGGAAATGGGCAGGTTTGGAGCAAGATTGCTCGATCTTTCAAAGGGCATTGACAACTCGCCGGTGGTGCGATTTAGCGAGGCCAAGTCGATGAGCAGTGAGGAGACCTTGCAGACGAACACCGGTGATCCGCGGGTCCTGAGACAGACACTCTTGGCCCTGACGGAGACTGTCGGCAAGAGACTTAGGCACGGGGAGCATAGGGGGGAGACGGTGACCCTGAAACTGAAACGTTCTGATTTCACCCAGATAACCAGGAGCATGACGCTGGAAGAGCCGACCAGTTCCACCCATGCCATCTATGAGGTCGGGCTCAGGCTATTGGAGGAATACGAAGGGTCGGGTGAGTTCAGGCTTATTGGGATTGGGATTTCAAACCTCACTTCTGCTCATGAGATTCCGAAACAGTTGAGCCTTTTTGAAGGGGCCGATCTGAAGGCGAAATCCTGGAAACAGGTTGAAAAGGCGATGGACACCATCAAGGAGAGGTTTGGCGGTGATGCCATAAAGAGGGGCACCCTCTTATCATGATCTGATCTGTGGCCATTTCATTCTTGATGGGTGCAGGCCTGAGCCCCCTATACTATGGGCCGGGTGGTCTGAGTTCGGGGAACCTCTCCATAAAGGCTTTTATCTCTTCCAGGTTGGGAATCCCCTCACGAGCGCCTACGGCCCTGCATTTAAGGGCAGAGGCGGCGGAGGCAAAACGCATGCATTCCTCCATTCCCCATCCCTGGAGCACCCCGTAGATATAGGCCCCGTGATAGACATCCCCGGCACCCGTCGTATCCACCGCACGGATGGGAAAGGCCTTTTGCACGAAGATCTCACTCCCATCCCATCCGATGCTGCCCTTGGCCCCCAAGGTGATGACCACCTGCTTGGGCCCGAGCCCGTACAAACTGCGAAGCCCATCCTCGGGAGGTGCACCGGGCCCGACCAGGGGCTCTGCAAATCTCTCGGAAGCGATGAGAATATCCACAAGGGAGACGAGTTTTAGGGATCCTTCCCTCATGGTTCCACCGTCCAGCACCACTTTGAGTCCCAGGTCCTTGGCCTGACGAGCCGCCTTTATGGATGCTTCGAGCATCAGGCCGTCCAAATGGAGGACCTGGGCCGAGCCAAAAGGAGACAGATCGACATCTTCCGCTTTGAGGGGTGGGACATTCCCCCTGTGCCAGAAGACGGTCCTGTTCCCCGACGCCTCGCTTATGACGATAAAGGCGGACTGGGAGGAATAGCCGGGCGTTATCTTCAGAAAGCGATGATCAACCCCCTCCTTCTCAAGCCCCTCGATGATTTCGATGCCGAAGGGATCATCGGAAACCGAGCCCAGGAACGATGTCCTGACGCCCAATCTGCCCAGGGTCACCAGGGCAGTGGATGCCGGACCTCCGCATTGCCTGCGGATATCCAGGAGTTCCACCTTTTCGTCCTCCTGGGGGAAAAGTGGGACTTTACCCAGATTGTCCAGACAGGCTTGGCCGAGACCGATGACCTGGATATCTTGTGTCATTCCGGTTTCCGGATTTGATTGATGAGGGGATCAGCCCGACCCGCTCTTAAGTTTCATCAACTCCTCTTCAATCCTGTTCATATTGTCCTTTATCTTTTGGTTTAGAGGAGATAAAGGATATTTATCGACTAATGCCTTAAGTATTTCATGGGAGGATCTAAGGAGGTCTTGCTTTTTGGCCGGATCCCTGGCCTGTTTGGCCATCAAGAAGAGCTTTGCCGCTCTATTTCTTTCACGATTGATGATCTTTTCAATGGCCAGGGACCTCAACTCCTTGGTCTTGGCGTCTGCCTCATCTTCGCGGCTCAGGGTGTCGAGGCGGGCGATCGCTTTTTCATACTCTTCTGCCTCGATCAAATTTGACGCGATCTTCAGGGACTCTTTCTTGAGGGTCGCCTTTGCTTCCTCCTCTTGTTCAAATTCCCGTTCCGCCGCTTCAACGGATTTTAGGGCCTGATCTATGATTTCTGACTGGGGTCCATCGGCAGATCTAATCTTCTGCTGAATCAAGAGCAACTTGGCCTTATCGAATTCCCGACTTTGCGCAAGCCTATCCACCTCTCTGAGGGTATCCTCCAAGGGACCGGGCTCTTTTATTTTGCCCGGACCGGGAGAGGGAACCTCTCCAGCCGGCCCCGTACCGCTAACAGCCGATCTCTGTACTTCCCCTGAAAGGCCATGCTCCGCCTTTTTGATCAAGGCCTCCCTCTCGTCCAGGTTATCGAGCAATTTTTCGTAGTCCTGAAGGGCCTTTTTTCTATCACCCTTTGAGAGATGCCACCCAATCATCCGGGACCTGAGATGAACAAGGTCAGGCATTCCCTCTAATTCGCGACCGATTCTCTCTCCTATGCGCAGGGCCTCATCAATCATCCCTTTTTTCGCAAGGGAAACGGCGAAGATCAGTCCGATATCCGGGGTAAGCGAATCAGGGCCAAAGGCTTCTTCCAATTCAAGGCAGCCTTTGACGACCCCCTCGTCATTCGCAGAGATGTAATCATCAAAGATCTTCTTTCTCTTGAGCGAGAGACGGTACAGCACCTCGGGATATGGGGCCTGGTCCCTTTTCCGCCTGAGAAGGAGATTTTCCTCGATGTCCATCAAGTGACCTAGAAGGAGATCGGCGATTCTTTGATATCTGTAGTCGTCCCGAGGGTCCTGTGAGGCATCTTTGACGGCCTTGTAAGTGGATAACAGGTTGGTGGCCATTTCTCTATCAAGGGAATCCGTCCGCGGATCCTCCAGGAGACGAGAAAGGGTCCTGATCCTTTCATCTACCTTTTTCATGGAAAAAGAAGGAGCGGGTGGCGCAACATCGGCGCGGGGAATCCTGATCACCTCTTTCT
>JAZDGZ010000670.1:0-4139 GCA_043806375.1 Pseudomonadota bacterium
AATCCCTCAAGCAGTACCCCGGCGGGGGAATAGGGGGTCGGCTTGCCCTTTATTGCCTCTTCCCCAAGACGGCTCAGCAGTTGCGAGCGGTCCAGCCTCAATACATTTGTTCTGATCGCCAGGGTAGGAATCCGGTTTCCCGCTGACAGCATGCCTTCCGTCACGTCCGGGCCCAACTCACGGAGCCATTTCTTGACGAGCCATTCAGGGTAGGAATAGAAGAGGCAAAGATATTTGACCGGATCCCCATCACGATCAGGAAAAGGCATGTGATCCTTCTGCCTGCATATGTTTCTCAGGATGCCGTTGACAAAAGAAACAACGTGCCGGCCATGGCATTTCTTGGCCTGCTTCACCGCCTCATTGACAGCGGCGGATTCGGGGACCCTGTCCAAAAAGAATACCTGAAAAAGGGCCAAGCGGAGGATGCTCATGACCCCAGGGGTTATCCTTTCGAGGGGGAAATCAGCGGCCTGACCTATGATCCAATCAAGTCTCATTCGCCATCGCAAGACCCCTTGGACCAACTGGTTAATAAAGGCTCTGTCTCTATCATTCAAATGGGGATTGGACTGAAAGAGATCATCCAGGGCGTTCGAGGAAAACGCAGTCTTATGAGTTAGCCCGTCTAGGACCTTCAGGGCCATGTCCCTCGGTGTCTCTACTTTCATATGTCAAAAAAGTGGCCATGCCCCTTTCAACGAGGTCGAGATCAACATCGGTGTCATAGCACGGGCCGTTCGGTCTATGATTCAGGATGCCATAGACCGGTATAGGATACGCATCCTGTATGCCGCTCGTAAGATCCCGCTCACATGCCACACCGATAATCATCTCCGGCTTCTTATCTACCACGATCTTCCTAGCCAATGTTCCACCCGTAGCCACTGCGATGGAGACGTGGTATTTCTTGGACAACTCCACCAGGTTCTTGATTTTGCATTTTCCGCAGGCCTTACAATTCTCCACGTTGCCTGTTATCCGCACGGCACACTCATGATTCTGAATACACTGGGGAAGAAGGATGAGCAGTTTGGTAGGCGGCACACGTCTCGCCTCAGCGAGGACGAGCTGGTTGTTGATCGTAATAAAGGATCTTCGCACTTGATCCTTGTTTATACCGATACACCGGCCCACCAAGACCAGGAGGGGAAAAAGAAAACGAATGACGACGCCCCGAATTCGACGATTGAAAAAAAGGTTTTTTCCGCGGATGATCGTAAAGACGAGAGTTAGACCGCCTCCGATCAGAAACATCACGATGAGGGCGAAAAGAACGGCCATCACGATCGGGAGTTTCGGGTGGATATTGGAAAAGCCCACATAGGGGACAAGCCACAACGTGACGGCGCCTACCACGAGACCCACGCAGGTCAGGAGCAGCAGAATGATGAAAGTCCTTTTTTCCGGACCCTGGTTCTTCTCTCTGGCCTTGAGTTCTTTGGCAGTCTCTGACAAGACCCTGTTCACCCCATGACCCCCGATCCCTATCTCCCTAGGATTGCCCCTTCAGAGAGTGGAAATCCCCTCAGAAAATCGCCTGCCGCAAGCCTTTTTTTCCCCGGCACCTGAAATTCCCGAATCCCGATTCGGCCCTCGCCCGCCTCCACCACGACTTCCTGCCTGCTAAGCGTCGCAATCCGGCCAGGAACCATCTCAAGGTCAAATTCGTCAACGACCCTTGAGGAAAATAGTTTTATCTCCCGGCCCTGAAATGTCGTATATGCCCCGGGCTTTGGATCCAGGGCCCTGATGAGGGCGGATACCCTCCTCGCCCTCCCGCCCCAGTCTACGAGACAGGCGGCCTTTTCAATCTTCGGGGCATAGGTTGCCGCCGAACTCTCCTGGGGTCTTTCCACCAGCCCACCCGTATTCATCAGGTGCAGGCCTTTCACGAGGAAATCTCCAGCCTTGTCGGCCAGTCTGTCGTGAAGTTGACCTGCCGTCTCATCTTTGAGGATAGGCACCTCCTCCTGAAGGAGGATCGGCCCCGTATCAAGCCCCTCATCCATCTTCATGATGGTCAGGCCGGTCTTGGAATCATCATTGAGTATCGCCCACTGGATGGGCGCAGGCCCCCGCAATTTCGGCAACAAAGAGGCATGGACGTTGATGACCCCCCATTGGGGGATATCTAAGAGTCGTTTTTTCAGAATCTGGCCAAAGGCAACAACCACAATGAGGTCGGGGGCTTTACTCCTTATGCCCTGGCAGAAGAGTTCATCCGACGCCTTCTGCGGCTGCAAGACCTCTATATGATGGTCCATGGACAATTTCTTGACCGGCGAGGCCACCACCCTCTGCCCTCTTCCCTTCGGCTTATCCGGCTGCGTTACGACTGCCAGGATATCATGTCCGTGATCGATGAGGCTCCTCAGGGTGGGCACGGCGAATTCAGGCGTCCCCATAAATACCAATCTCGGATGGGAAGGGAAATCTTCTCTGGTAAAGCCTTTCGTCATGAGGATTCAGCGGCCTTTTCCTTCTTCAGCATCTTCTTCAGTCGGTTGTTGTAAAGGGTCCTCTTCAGGCTACTGATGTGGTCAATGAAGAGTTTGCCCTTCAAGTGATCTATTTCATGCTGCAGGCATATGGCCAGGAGACCCTCGGCCTCAATGTCCACAGGCTTACCATGCCTATCCACTCCCCGGACCTTGACCATGGCGTGACGGGTGACTTCCGCTGAAAAATCGATGACACTCAGGCATGCCTCGTCATAAACGATACTGCCTTCAAACGACACGACCTCCGGATTGATCAACACAGAAAAGTCGTTACCGGAATCATTGCGCGCAAGGTCATACACAAGGATGCGCTTCGGTTCTCCAATCTGATTGGCCGCCAGACCTATACCCGGTGCCGCATACATGGTTTCGGCCATCCCGTCGATCAGGTTCTGGATGTCTTCATCGATGTTTTCAACGGTCTCGGCCTGGACCCTCAAAACGGGCTCCGGATAGGTATAGATCTTCATTATTTCCTTCATATGCGCAGGACGCCTTCTTCTCCTTCTGTCCCGATAGGACCATAAAAGGCTCTTTGGATTGATTTCTTCATTAGAAACCATGATAATATTACATCCTCCGGGAAGATAAATCAAGACGGGCCCCGAACAAAACTTTCTTGACTTTTTAGGACCTTGCACCTATTCAGATGGATTCATGAAAGCCCTAATAAATTTTCTTTTTGAAGTAGGCATGTTGAAGAAGACCCCTCGAACGGGTTACCAGTTCCTCGGGTCAGGGCAGGAGTCTGTTGCCGAACACTCATTCCGAACGGCCATTATAGGATATACCCTGGCCCTCCGGGACCCCGAAGCCGACCCCCTGAAAACGACCCTCATGTGCCTCTTTCACGATCTTCACGAGGCCAGGACAGGGGACCACAATTACGTCAACAAAAAATACGTGACCGTGGATGAGAGGAAGGCCGTCAGGGATCTGGCAGAAGCCCTGCCCTTTGGCGACAGATTAGTCTCTCTGACCCAGGAATTCAGTGCCGGCGAGTCGCTGGAGGCTTGTATATCCAGAGATGCGGACCAACTCGATCTGATCATGGAACTGAAGGAACAGCAGGATCTGGGAAACAAGTACGCGCAGGAATGGTTATTCTACGCCTTGAAAAGGCTTCAGACCGATGATGCAAGAAAGATGGCTCAAGAAATCATGAAGACAGACTGCACCGATTGGTGGTTTGAGAAAAAGGAAGAATGGTGGGTCAAAGGCCCTAATAACGACAAACAGGTCAAGGGGTGACGGCTTCGCAAAAAGTCCATCTGCGGCGTTGCGCTTCATCCTTCGTCATTGCGGCGTACTTCTATGTACGCCTCGTTCCTCAGGATTCGTGCGCCTTGCATCTGGAGCTTTTTAGTGTGCCGTCCCCTTTGACGACTTTTTACGAAGTCATCAATCTTGGCTAATCCGATAATTGGGCCTGTGTTCGATACCAGTTTCACTATTGAACCCGCTTTCTCGCCTCTTCCAGGTCTCTCCTCAGTTCTCCTTCCGCCTCATCCGGCGAATAATTATATATACTGACTCGATATCTACCGCATGCCTCCAGAAACTCGATTCTTGACATTCCAGCCAATTCAGCTGCTTTACCAGAAGAAACCTTACCCAGTTCGAACATCTTGAGTG
>JAZDGZ010000671.1:0-3474 GCA_043806375.1 Pseudomonadota bacterium
AGATCCCCCTCTTTAGCCAACCACAAGGTATGGGGGCATGGGAATTCCGATCCGTTTGAGGGTGACTAAAAGGTGCTTGCCACTACCGGCCATTTTGTCTCCCTTGAATGGGTCAGCATCTCGGCCTGAATCTGAAAGCAGAACCAAAATCAGCATGACCTAACAGGTTGCTGAAGAAAAACCTGCTGAGCGGGGTGACGGGGTCTTCAGCCCGCTTCCAAGGCAGAAAGCAAAACAAAACCCCACATCTTTGCTCCAGAAGAAATGGGGGTTTTGGCGGTCACTCCATAGGGTGTGCACCTTAGACGGTTTAATGGGTCCTATGAGGCGAGACAGGCAAAAAGCCGCAAATGAGGGGGTTTTTGTAAAGAAATTTCAAATAGTAAACTAGCCTTTGACAACCCTCAGTGGGAGGTTTGGCTGAAAAATGGTATAATGAAAAAATCTGGAAAGATGCTAGCATTGTGCCTTTTCTTATGCTTATGATTTCAAAGACTTTCGTTCTGCTTCTGGCAGCCCACTTGCTGGGTGATGTCCTTTTTAACTCCTATCGCCTGGCTCTGCTCAAGCGCAGTTCGGCCTTTCTCACCCAAGCGATAGGCGTCGGCTGCCATAGCGGTGTCCACCTTTTTTTCGCGGCCATATTGCTTTTCTTGGGCGATCGGCCGTGGATCAGGGGGGCCCTCATGGTCTTTGTATGTCATTTTTTCATCGACCTGCTTCGATCCGGCGTCGAGAGAAGGAAGTATGGCCAAGGCCGAATTCATGTGAAGCGTTCGGAATTTGTAGCCTGGGTCTTGGGGAAGAGCGAGAACCCTGCTAAAATGAATTTCCGGGATCTCCGTCCGTGGTTTCTGATAAACATTCTCGATCAGGGGGCGCATTTGGCGTGTCTCCTGGCCATAGCCCTTGTGTTGTAAAGGGCGTGTGGAAGCGAGTGGGTGGCCCGGAAAAGGCTGAAGTCATGCCAGGTCCTCGCAGGGTCCTGGCGCAGCAAAATAAGAGGGGAAATTGAAGTGGCGTTGAATGAACAGGCGGTCTTGAGCATTCGTAGAGAATTCCCCTCTCTGATGGAAACTCAGGCAGGGAAAGCCATCATATTCTTCGATGGTCCGGGTGGGACCCAGGTCCACGGTTCGGTCATCGAGGCCATGGGGCATTACCTCACCACGGCAAACAGCAATGCCCATGGCTCATTTCTCCACAGCCGCCGCACGGACGAGGCGATCATTCAGGCCCGACGCGCCATGACGGATTTTCTCAATGCCTCCCGGCCGGAAGAGATCGTCTTCGGACCCAATATGACTACCCTCACCTTCAGGCTCAGTCAGGCCATAGGAGAGACTCTGAACCCCGGGGATGAGATTGTCGTAACCCGTCTGGACCATGACGCCAATGTCTCGCCCTGGTTGGCCCTTCAAGAAAAGGGGGTCGTGATTCGCCATGTCGACTTTGAACCGGCGGAATGCACATTGAACATGAAGGATATGGAAAGGGCCATCAACAGGCGGACCAAGGTAGTGGCCCTGGGATATGCCTCAAATGCCGTGGGTACGGTCAACGATATCGGATCCGTCATCGATATGGCGCACGAGGCAGGCGCCTGGGTCTACATCGATGCGGTTCACTATGCTCCCCATGGGCCCATCGACGTAGAGGCGCTGGGTTGCGACTTCCTGGTTTGTTCAGCCTATAAGTTTTTCGGTCCTCATCTGGGTGTCCTCTTCGGCCGTTACGACCTCTTGGGAGCCCTGCCTGCTCGAAAGGTCGCTCCGGCCGGGGACGATCCTCCGGACAAGTTCGAGACCGGGACAAATAACTTTGAGGGGATCTGCGGCGCGGCTGCAGCGGTCGGGTATCTTGCCTCGATCGGTCAGCGCTTTGGCGATGATTTCATGCGGGATTACCCCGGTTTCGCAGGACGGCGGTTACACCTGAAGACGGGAATGTCCGCTATTCGGGCCTACGAAAAAACCCTGGCCAGAGCCCTTATCGCGGGTTTACAGAAGGTTCCGGGCATCAGGATCTATGGCATAACGGATGAGGCTAATCTGGATCGCAGGGTCCCGACCGTATCCTTTACCATGGGAGATCTGAGCCCAGGAGAGATCGCCGGGAAACTGGATGCAGAGAACATCTATGTCTGGGACGGCCATTTCTATGCCGTTGCCGCGATCGAGCGTCTGGGACTGGCAAATCGAGGCGGCGTTGTTCGGGTGGGTCTATGCCACTACAATACCCTGGAGGAGGTGGAAACCCTTCTTAGCCGACTCTCAACCATGCGAAGGGGGTAAGAAAAGGGAAGAAGAAGGCCGGCCCGGATTTCAAGGTCTTTACCTTCTGAGCCGGCCTTCAAGGGACGATTGGAACATTTTGACTGATCAGAGTGGAAGAGATGCAGTGTCCAGAGTGTGGTCGTAATATCCAGGCCGGGAGGGAGAGGTGTCTCTATTGCGGTGCAGGGGCTCCAAAGGATTCCGACGCCGTCGAAAGTGATGCGACGGCCATGAGCGGCGCAACGATGATTCGCCAAAAGGGCGAAAAGGTCGGCGCTGCCTTCGGCGCCGGAGGAAGGGAAGAGGTCTATTTCAGGCTGAACGATCTTCCCGAGACCCTGCGACAAAAGGTTGAAGAGGCCCTGACGCGGGGTCAGCCCTCTAAGCCCGGGACCATGCCCACGGAAGAGTACATCGACCAGCAGTTGGCCCTTTTGCGGAGTCAACGAAGGGTCCCGATGGATAAACTCTCCCTTACCCTGATCTTCTTCTGCTCGATGGCCCTTGTCGGATTCATCGTGTGGCTGTGGAGTTGATCGCGGCGTTTTTGGCGGGTCTCGGAGCGAATATTTTTGTTTCTCCCGCTCTGAGAGCGGGGGAAACAAAAAGCTTTCTCTGTGTCCTCCGTGCCTCTGTGGTAAAAAGTTTATTTTGGACAGGCATGAATCAGGATATTTCCGAGACAGTACAAGGCTAAAGCGTGTCCCACAACTCCCAAAAGGCGGGACATGATTTACTGACACAACCTTCATCTTCCAGGGATATTCCTGGCACTTTCAGCCCGACCACGGCAAGGCTCATGGCGATGCGATGATCGCGGTGAGGGTCAACGGCTGCCCTTGAAAGGCGTGCTCCTCCGTGGATGATCAGCCCGTCGCTCAATTCTTCTACCCTGCCCCCCAGCTTCCGCCATTCCGTGGCAATGGCGTGTAGCCGGTCGCTCTCTTTGAGGCGCAAGTGGGCCGCGTTTCGAATGGCCGTTTTCCCTTTGGCGAAAAGGGCCAGGGCTGCAAGGGTCGGGACCATATCCGGCATGGCGCTCATGTCCACATCAACGCCGGAAAGGCTTCCCCCTTGAACAACAACCCTGTCGTCCTCCTTTCCGACTCGGCACCCCATGGCTTCCATGATGTCCAGGATTCCCATATCTCCCTGCCTTCCGGTATGGGGGTTAATATTCAGCGTGGCCACGGTCCCG
>JAZDGZ010000672.1:0-5061 GCA_043806375.1 Pseudomonadota bacterium
GCCCTAGTTCCGTGTCTCAAAAGTTCCGTCCTTAAGAAGGACAATTTGAAATTCGGGAAAAATGCTCAGTATTTGACTCATTTCCCAGTGACACGGAAATACGAAATAAGAATATCGAAACTCGAAACAAATTCAAATGACCAAAATACGAATGACCAAAACCGAAGAACCATGGCTTCGCCCCCCACTTTGTTTTGGATTTTGAGCATTGGAATTTTGATATTGTTTCGGATTTCGGATTTCGATATTCGGATTTTCAATTTTCACACCAATGTGAATAGCCAAAATGAAGGACAGAACTTTTGGGACGGCGCACTAGGAGGATGGGGAGATTTGATTTTTTAACCGAACAGGGTCGTTAACCAGACGACCAAACCGAATCCAAAGATAATCACTCCTATAGCTCTGTTTGCGACAAGGAGCAGGCGGGGGGTGAGTTGGGGGCGGAACAGACTGACCACGGTTACCAGGATGGGCGCCCAAAGGGCTGACCCTGTGAGAACGCCGCCGACCAGGGCTGCGGTTGATGCATAAGCCCCTTTCCACCCATGAAGGCCCAAGACGGTGAATGTGGCTGTGAATATGAGGATCGGCATGGGGTTTGCCAGCATCAGGAAGAAGGTGGAAGCAAAGGCCCCTAACACCCCTCGGCCTCTGGTTTTGATGGCCTTTTCTTGCGGTCGGGCGAGGAACAGTCTTATGCCCAGAAGGATTAATATGAGTCCCCCGCCCAGCTTGACGAAGATCTGCTCCTGCCTCAAAAAGGCTACTATGTAAGCAGTGCCCAATCCGGCTACGCCGCAGAAGAGGCCGTCCACGGTGGAAGCGCCAAGAAATGCGGCTAGGCCCGCCATCCGACCCTCCATCAAGGATTTCCTGATGCAGAATAGGCCGATGGGCCCCATAGGAGCACAGAGAAAAAACCCAACAAGGAAACCTTTCATGAACATGTTCGACTCCATCCCTGGCCCCTTCTTTTTACACCGCCCATGGCCGCTTAGAACATCTGGAAACCTTTATGGCAGATTCCCCGGCTGAAAATGACGACTGAGAAGGACCTCTTAGAGCGAACCTACCCAGAAATACCAAAGCCCCGGCGGTCATCCTTCACTCTGTTGGGCGGTGTGATGGAATTTCTTGAGATGAATCTGAATGGCCATCAAGGCCGCAGGGGTGACCCCCGAGATTCGGGAGGCCTGGCCCAGAGACAAGGGCCTTACCATGGTCAGTTTTTCCCTCACCTCCCTCGTAAGCCCGTAGACTTCGGCGTAATCCATATCTACAGGGAGTCGTGCGTTTTCCGTGCGCCTCAGTTTCTCCACCTGTCTCTCTTGGCGGGTGATGTACCCTTCGTACTTGATCCTGGTCTCCACTTCTTCGGCGATGATCTTGTCCGTTCCTTCTAGGGAGGGATCGAACAGGGATAGATGTTCGAAAAATATCTCACTTCTTCTGAGCAGTTGGCCCAGGGAGGTGACGTTCTTGATGGGGGTGGATCCCAGGTTCTTGAGTTTATCCATAACCGAAGGCTCCGGTCTTACCATAAACCCGTTCAAGCGGTTCGACAGTTTTTCGATCTCATCCCTCTTTTGGCAGAACTGACGGTAAACGTCTTCAGAGACCAGACCCAGCCCGTACCCGGTGTCCCTTAACCTCATATCGGCGTTGTCTTCTCGCAGGAGGAGGCGGTATTCGGCCCTGGAGGTAAACATACGATAAGGCTCTTTGGTCCCCTTGGTGACCAGGTCATCGAGCAGGACGCCGATGTATGCCAGCGACCGGTCAAGGATCAATGGATCTTCACCTCGGACCTTCAAGACCGCATTGATCCCGGCCATGAAGCCTTGGGCGGCCGCCTCTTCGTAGCCGGATGTGCCGTTGATCTGACCCGCGTGGAACAGGCCCTCCACCAGTTTCGTCTCCTGGGTAGGTTTCAACTGTAAAGGATTAACGTAGTCATACTCAATGGCATACCCGGGCCTCAGGATCACCGCCCTTTCCAGTCCGGGGATGGACCTGACCATCTTGATCTGGACGTCGATGGGCAGGCTCGTGGGGATGCCGTTTGGATAGACCTCCACGGTATCCAGACCTTGGGGTTCAAGGAAGATCTGGTGTCTCTCCTTTTCGGAAAATCGGACCACCTTGTCTTCGATAGACGGGCAGTATCTTGCCCCTGTCCCTTTGATGATCCCACTATAGAGGGGTGAGCGGTCAAGGCCTTCCCTGATCAAGGCGTGGGTCTTTTCATTGGTATAGGTCACGTAACAGGGGACTTGGGGCAAAGGGATCTCTGTCGTGGTGAAGGAGAAAGGTCTGGGGTTTTCATCGCCGGCCTGGACCTCCAGATTCCGGTAATCGATGGTTCGGCCATTAAGACGGGGTGTGGTTCCTGTCTTGAGCCTGCCTATTTCAAAGCCGAGCGCATCCAGCTGTTCTGAAAGGCGCGCAGACGGAGGATCTCCCATGCGCCCTGCCGGGAAGTGATCAAGGCCGATGTGGATCAGCCCTCTCATAAAGGTGCCGGTCGTCAGGATGACGGTTTTGGAGAGGAATCTCTCGTGGATATGGGTCTCTATGCCGTAAATCTTTCCATCCCTCACCAAAAGACGATCGACCATGGCCTGCCTGAGATC
Organism: Pseudomonadota bacterium; assembly: GCA_043806375.1. Classification (GTDB taxonomy): domain Bacteria; phylum Desulfobacterota; class DSM-4660; order Desulfatiglandales; family HGW-15; genus JAZDGZ01. Next base: position 2,637 of record JAZDGZ010000672.1, read on the forward strand.
CAGGTTGGGCTGCGCCTCCACGACCCCCTTCATTCTTTTTCGATAGAGATCCATGTCGTTCTGAGACCTGGATGCTTGAACCGCCAGCCCCTTCCGGAGGTTCAGACGCCGAAATTGGATGCCTGTCTGGTCCGCATTTCTCGCGATCTCCCCTCCCAGGGCGTCGACTTCTTTGACGAGATGGCCTTTGGCCAGTCCGCCAATCGCCGGATTACAGCTCATGGCTGCAATATGATCGAGGTTGATGGTGAGGAGAAGGGTGGGATGGCCCATCCGGGCCGCCGCCAAGGCGGCTTCACAGCCGGCGTGGCCGGCGCCGACCACGATCACGTCATATTCTTTGTCGTAGGTAGACATGGATCTCGTTTTTCAAATCCCCCCCAACCCCTTTTTCACAAAGGGGGGCAGGGGGGATTTCATAAAGGTATCTGCTCTAAGCCAGTTCGTCAAACAACGCCCTATTTATGGGTTTAAATCCAAAGGGCCGGCGTCACCTCTCCGACACACTCCACACGGCGCAGGGGAGAAGGCAAAGCATTGCCGGGACTGCGTTGACTAGCGTGAGGCGGCGAAGGGGTCTTTGAGGATGATCGTCTCTCCTCGTCCCGGGCCGACAGAGATGATGGATAGGGGGATCTCAACGATCTCTTCAATCCTTTTGAGGTATTTCCGGGCCTCAGCGGGCAGTTCATCTCGTTCTCTGGCAGAGGAGATATCATCCTTCCATCCCGGCATCTCTTCATAGATGGGGGTGCAACGGGCAAGTTTTTTAAGGCTGGCCGGTCTGTATTCAATTCTCTTGCCTTCTAAATCATAGGCCACGCAGATATTCAGTTTTTTCAGGCCTGTGAGGACGTCCAACTTGGTTATGCTCAGGCTGGTGAGGCCGTTCAGCCGGGCTGCGTCCCTCACCACCACCAGATCAAGCCAGCCGCAGCGCCGCCTACGGCCCGTGGTGGCCCCAAATTCAGCGCCCCTCTGCTGGATATAATCTCCGATGTCATCGAGGAGTTCCGTGGTGAAAGGGCCCGCCCCCACCCGTGTGCTATAGGCCTTGACGATCCCGATGACGTGATGCAGTTTGTCGGGGCCAACGCCTGTGCCGGCGCAGGCCGATCCGGAGATGGGGTTGGATGACGTGACATAGGGGTAGGTCCCGTGATCGATATCCAGATGGGTCCCCTGGGCTCCTTCAAAAAGGATTCTCTTTCCCTCCTTTATGGCCCCATCGATCTCAAGGGAGACATCCGTGATATAGGGCTTGAGGGCCTCTGCCATAGAGAGATATTTCTGGTAGATGGGCTGAAACTCCAGGGCCTCGGCATGAAGGAATTGTGTGAGGAAGAAATTTTTTTCCTCCAGATTGCTTCTGATTTTCTCCTCCAAGGTATCCGGTTCAAGGAGGTCGATCACTCGGATGCCTGTTCTGCCCGCCTTGTCTTCATAACAGGGTCCTATGCCGCGGCCTGTAGTCCCGATTTTATTCTTGCCCCTGGCCGTCTCTCTGGCCCGGTCCACAGCCCTGTGGTAGGGCATAATGAGGTGGGCCTTATCACTCAAGGAGAGGCGGGCCGGGGTCACGTTAACCCCTTTGGTTCTCAGGTGGTTGATCTCTTCGAGCAGGACCTCCGGGTCGACGACCACCCCGTTTCCAATCAGGCATTTCTTGCCCTCGTGAAGGATGCCTGAGGGAATGAGATGACAGATGGTCTGCTCGCCCTGCACCACGAGGGTGTGCCCTGCGTTGTTTCCCCCCTGAAACCTGACTACAAGGTCCGCCCTGGCGGTCAGGAGGTCCACCACCTTCCCTTTCCCTTCATCGCCCCACTGGGTTCCTACGACAACGACATTGCCCATGCGCCTTCTCCAATATTTTCGTGAATTGCATCATCCAGTTTATTTAGTCATGATGATCGATATCCCAAAGGGAAGTCAAATATTTGTAATCTGAAACGCGGACCCTTGTCAACGCCTTTATACGGCTCCAACCCCACCGCCGAATTTGGGTATCATTACTGAAATCAACTGGTTTTGGAGAATTCCTGATCGCCAGCAAGCATTAGACGTCTGCAACTTGAGCACACCTTGCGAAACCGGGGACCCAACGGAGTTGGGGTCTTTGTGGAGCCCTTTGGGGCGAGACAAAAAAACCGGGGACCAGCGCCGGAGGCGTGGGGAGTCCAAGCGAAACGCGGACAAATCCCGCCTCGACGGGGAGATGATGCCTTGATGGTGGATCAGGGAGGTGGGCCCCCTTTTGGATCTAGGCGATTGTGTACTGACTCAGCCCTGCCCGGCCGATAAAGAATTTCGGTCGGTCCAGGAAATTAGAGGTTTGCAGAAAGAGATGGAAGTTATATAGATTATGCTTATCTTTTTTAGTGTTTATGGGTTTAATTCCCCGCAGCTTGCTGCGGAAGAAGTG